>CAZCKW010000201.1:0-1517 GCA_964499375.1 uncultured Dehalococcoidales bacterium | reverse complement strand
CATTAGTGAGGGATAAGAATCAAGCTGGGAAAATATACGGGAACCTCCAAAAACAGGGGCTGGAATCTTATTTGAGCGAGACATTAGCTAGTATAGAAAGGGTGGAATAAATAGCCTATAATTATTAAACGAAGCTTGATACGGGAGGTATAAAATGAGTAACACAGAGGAAAATCTGCAGTCTGCTTTTGCTGGAGAAAGTCAGGCTAACCGTCGCTACCTGTTTTTTGCCGATAAGGCGGAGAAGGAAGGTTATCTCCAGGTAGCCAGGCTGTTTCGGGCTGCGGCTGAGGCGGAGACGATTCACGCCCGCAATCACTTTGCCGCTATGGATGGAGTTGGCTCAACCAGGGATAATCTGATGGCTGGTGCCGTGGGTGAACACTACGAATTCACCAGAATGTATCCCCCTTTTATTGAACAGGCTGAGATTGAAAATAATGAGAGGGCTCAGCGTAGTTTTGAGTATGCCAATGAGGTGGAGCAAGTCCACCACGGTCTTTTTGAGGCGGCGATGAAAGCCTTTGATGCCGGTCAACAGCTAAAGGATGAGCCGTACTTTGTCTGCCCGGTCTGCGGCAATACCGTAGCCGGAGAAGCCCCCGAAAAGTGCCCCATCTGCGGCGCACCCGGCAGTAAATTCAAGCGGGTGGAGTAGGGAGAGAAGGGGGGCACTCTTTAATGGATTCCCTTCCCTCTTCCCCTTATCAAGAAGAGATTGGGGCACAATGGGGGTTGTCTTTAGAGATAAAGCTTATGACTATAGGCATTTCAAAACGTAAAAGGGAGCAAATCCTCGAACGCGATGGTGGGCACTGCAGGTTTTGTGGTAGTGATACCTGTCTTGAAGTACACCATATAATTAGCATTACTGAATCAAGACAGAAAGGATTGCCAAAACAGATGGCAAATCGTCAAGAGAACCTAGTAACTATGTGCCGGCCTTGTCATAGTCTGACCTATGGCAATCGGAAGTGCTGGTACTGGCTTGCACCTGAGGAAGCTAACGAGTTGCACTCTATTCGAGTTGAGAGGGAACAACTGTCGAAGGAAAGGGAGGAACTTAAGGAACGGTATTATGGAATGTGGGACACATCCTCATATATTACTAAGAAAAGGAAAATTGATACTAAATTTAAGAAGCTAGACCAGAGAGAAGAGGAAATACACAGTGTTGCAAAACAGAGACTGACTGAGAGAAAAGACGAGATTTACAGAGCATTGTCCACTGACTCGCCCTTATAGTTAGTCGTTCCAACTCAACATGGAATCTTATTTCTGGCTTATTCCATCCCCCTAATCTATCCACCCCTCCACCATTTCCTCCGCATCCTTTTTAGATGTTACTTTCCCATCCAGCCTGGCTTCGTGTAGTCGCTGGAGTATTTCCTTCATCCGGGGTCCCGGGGCTATGCCCATTCTTTTCAGGTCATTACCGGTGAGGGCTGGCTTGACATAACGTAATTTATCCAGAAATAACTGGATGTGCTGGCGAGCTACCGGGGAATCGCAGGCTA
>CAZCKW010000200.1:0-1540 GCA_964499375.1 uncultured Dehalococcoidales bacterium | reverse complement strand
TTCTAGCTCCCACTACGGCAGGTAACGCAACGCCAATGCCTGTCGCTCCAAATCTCCTGTAAAGTGCCAGCCTCTCTTCGGTAGTTTCCTGAGGGATAATGGGATTGGCTACCGTGTAGGTAATTTCCTCCCCTGACTTGGCTCCTTTTACTTCTATTTCACCTGTATAGGTAAACTGGAGAGGCTGTCTGAGGCTGTCCTCATCCTCGTTCAAGAAGTCATTGACCGGGTGACGCACCAACTTCATCAGGACATCGTTTGGCGCAACTTTAACGCCTTTCACATCTATAGGTTCTGCGCTGTGGAATCCCATCTTGACAAATGCACCCGCTAGTGAGTCGATAGGGTATTTGAAATAGCAGTATTTAATACCTTTACCTATGAAGTGCGGTAATGTTATTGGTTCCTGGTGTTGATGATACACAAGTGCCATTTTGCCAATGGGCTCTGGCAAATCATATTCCCCAGCAGGCGTGAATATGGGGTATTTCTTATACTTGCCGTCTTCGAACATCATGGGTTCAACCGCATAACCCCAGAGTGCCCTGAACGGTGACCACCCTGGCAACCACTCACTCACTACTTCCTTGGGCTCTCCAAGAAATTTGTAACCACTTCTGATATCTATTCCATCTACGCGGTCCAGCTTGTCACAGAGATATTTCGCCAGTATATTGAATTCTCCGGGGGATCCCCCACAGCCAACCAGCGCGGTCAATCCAGCCTTCTTGAAGTCGCTGTCAAACGCAAGCGGTCGGTTCTCTATCACCTGCGCCAGTATATTATCCCTGGCTAGTATGTCCATCGAGGTAGCTTCACCGAATGATGTATCTACGTAATGAGCTCCACTGTTCAGCGCAGCCTGCATTATGTTCATGTCGAACTCAGTTACGACCAGATTGATGATAACATCCACCCCACCAGCCGCTTTCTCAATATCTGCAATGTTTGCAGCATCCAGTTTTATGGGGGTAATCTTATCGCTCCCTATCTTCTCCTTAACCTTCCGAGCAACCTCCACATCCAAATCACCCAGTATTATCTCTGACACATCCTTTTCTTTGGATAAAATCGAGGCGCACGGGCCCCCTTGAGCTCCAGCTCCTACTACCAATACTTTCTTCATACAGTTCCTCCTTATTAATTTCTTAGTTAGAACTCACCTCAGTTTCCCCCGAGGGCCAATTCTGCATAGGCATCGCATCCTTTATTTATTATTTTGGCAAACAGAACCCCGGTCTCGGACGCTATACGAGACGAAGAGAAATGGATTACTGTCTTCGCTACAAAAACCAGATGCCATCACTGCTGGGCGTACGCTACACATAATGTCTTCCTTCAGTTTCCCGTTCTCTCCCTATAGCAATGTGGGCCCGTTCTGGTCGAGAACGAGCACATGTGTGAAAGCAATAGAAAGGCAAAACTGTGATATGGTTATCAGTCCACTTCATGTGATCAGTCTTTACAACAGCTTGCCGGGTCACTCTATTCTAGAACTGCGTGGTGGGATATGTCAAAAACCTGTAGCAAACAATTTGGT
>CAZCKW010000199.1:0-1557 GCA_964499375.1 uncultured Dehalococcoidales bacterium | reverse complement strand
AATGGTATTTCAAGGTGGTGTTGCTTTCAATAAGGGAATAATCAGAGCATTTAAAGAGACTTTTGGTACAGAAACTTATATTCCTCCTCATAACGAGCTTATGGGTGCTATCGGAGCCGCTATGCTGGTGTGTGAAAAGATGGATAGCAATGGGCACAGGACGAATTTCAAAGGATTTGAAGTTAGCCAGATGGAGTTTCAAATTTCCTCTTTTATATGTAAAGCGTGCCCCAACCTGTGCGAAATCTCTCAGATTTCTGCTAATGACAGGGTTTTGGCAAGGTGGGGAGGGCGTTGTGACATGTGGGAAAGGGTAGAGGGCAAATGACCATAAAAGATGATACAATATCAATAACTCGGCAAGACAGGCGATAACTGCGGCTGGTGATGGTGCCACTGCTGCTATATCGGGGGAGGTTTATTAGTTCGCTATGAAAGTCATTTTTTTAAAGGATATTCCCGGGAAGGGAAAAGCTGGAGAAATAGAAGACGTCAGCCTGGGCTATGCCAGGAATTATCTGGTACCAAAAGGTTTAGCCTCAATAGCCACGCCGGAGGTTATAAGACAGGTCGAGATTAAGCTTCAGAAAGAGGGAATTAAGGAAACTCTTGACCGGGCCAAGCTGGCTGAGCTGGCTGAGCAAATTGAAGGCAGCGAAATCCATCTGCAGGCTCGCATAGGTGCAGGAGACCGCCTGTTTGGCTCTATCACCGCTGCTGATATTGCTGAGGAGCTGAGTCGCACTGCAGACACTGTTATTGATAAGAGAAAGATAGATATCGACAAGCCTTTGCGCCAGGCGGGCAGCCATGAAGTCACTATCAAATTAGCCCAGGGGATAGACACACGAATTACAGTGATTATCGAGCCAGAGAAGGCTTAGTATGGCACAGGAAAAATTACCCCCTCATGATATTGAGGCAGAGGAGGCGGTTATTGGCTCCTTGCTTATTGACCCTGATGCTATTTTGAAAGTTGCCGTGTTTCTTAAGCCTGAGGATTTTTTTGAGGAAATAAATGGACTTATTTACCAGGCTTGTTTCTCCCTCTACCAGCGAAATGAGGCGATAAACCAGATTACAGCAGCGCATGAATTAATGCGCCAGGGAAAGCTGGAGCAAGTAGGAGGCGCTGGTTATCTGAGTCACCTGATATCCATAGTACCCACATCCCTTCATATCGAGCATTATGCACAGATTGTTACCAACATGGCGGTAATGAGGCGGTTAATCGCTGCTGCGGGACAGATTGCCGCCATCGGCTATGAAGCTGGCCCGGATGTGGAAGAAAGCCTTAGTAAAGCTGAAGACCTCCTTTTCAATCTGCGAATGAAGCAGAACTCATGGGACTTCGTTCCCATTAAAGATATACTGAGTGACTACTTTGAGGAAGCCGGGCAGCCTGTTACACTGAAAGAAGGAGAGGTGGCTCAGGTTATGACTGGTTTTACCGGGTTGGATGCCCTCTTGGGCGGCTTACAGAAATCTGACCTGATTGTTTTAGCTGCCAGGCCCAGCTTGGGCAAAACCAGCCTGGCTTTGAATATTGCCAGGAAT
>CAZCKW010000198.1:0-1626 GCA_964499375.1 uncultured Dehalococcoidales bacterium | reverse complement strand
ATATTCTTCGTGATTTCTTAACATAAGTTCTCCGTCAAGGTCCTTGGTATGGCGCAGGCAGAAGAAAGCCGGGTCTTTTCTCCAGAGCGGATTACCTTCCCACTCTGGGTCGGGCTTAATCAGGGCAACTTCCCTGAGTTTGCCAATACCTGTGCTCCCCCACCTCTTACCCCAGGTTCTTTCGTACTCGTCCAGGTAGCTGTACTTGTAGGATTCTAGCACCTGAGGCGGTTTCCCTGGGACATAATCAGGGTAATTCTCCAGAGGATAGTCTTCCAGCCTTCCTTCCCATTTTGTTTTCATTTTCACTCACCTCAAATATACTGTGGCGTTAGTTCTGGAAATGGAATTACACAATAGCGGTTGTTCACCCCTCGTCCACTAATGCTAACCTTCACTATGACTTTATCCGTCATAAACTTCGGATTACTGGCTTTATTTACTTTGCCTTCTCCACTCTGGCTTTGTAGTCTTTATTCGGGTCAAAAATCACTGCCATCAGTGGCGTGGGGTTATAAGCGTTGACTGGATTTCTCTCCTGGGGGCAGTTAGAGATGGCAATGATAATATCCATTTGAGCCATCAGGTCAATGTAGTCCCCCGGTTTGCTGGGAGGATCCGCGTATTCCAGTCTCCCATCAGGCTTATGGCGAACATCCATAAACAGAGAAATAACACTGCCCCAGTCAAAGTCACTGGCAGAGAATCCATAGGGAGCCATTGCTGAGATAAAGTTATCATGGCAATTGGGAGTCCCACCTATTCCATACCTGACACGATTGAGCGGCTCGCTACAGGACATCCCGAGGGAAAGATTATGTGTCCCATCTGTTGTGTCATCGCTGATAATAGCCAGCTTGTCACAATTCTGTGAGTATAACCCGTCGCCTATTCTCAGTTTAGTCCACCGTTGCAGAATTGCCATGGTATTAAAAGCATTTAGTACATTATCAAAGTCACCGGCATCCCAGATACAAACATCAGGCACCTGTTGACCTTCCAAATCGATAATTCTTATGACCTGCCCCTTGGTTATTAACCTTCCTGTCATAAAGCCACGAGACGGAATATAAATATATTCCACGGCTTCTCCTGGAACGGCAGGTTTACGCTCCATCAGCTCCTTATCATGCTCTAACGGATTTTTCATTGTTAATCCTCCTCTCCTCTTTTTGCTAGAATATAGGCTACTCACCTGTTGAATTTCTATTTTCGTAAGGCTTAAGCTCCTAGTGTGTTTTTCTCAAATAATGAATTAGTACAGTGTGCGTGGTAACCACATGGCAAGGTCAGGAAAAACTACCAGAAGAGCTGCCATGATGAGCATGGGAATTATAAAGGGTGCGGCACCAAGGGCAATCGTCATCACCTCCTGCTTAGGAACAACACCATGAAGCACAAACAGGTTCAATCCGAACGGCGGCGTGATGAACCCTGCCTCAACTATCATAATATACCATACACCAAACCAGATAGGTCTGTAACCTAAGCCGGTGACAACCGGCAAAATGAAGGGAATGGTTATTAGCAGTAGTGACCAGTCTTCAATGAACATTCCGGCAATGAGATACATTACAGCAATGACGGCTAATACGCCGTATTTTCCGAAAGGCAGACCCAGCATAA
>CAZCKW010000197.1:0-1633 GCA_964499375.1 uncultured Dehalococcoidales bacterium | reverse complement strand
CTTTTGTAACTGCTTCAGTAACAGTATTGATTATTTTGTATGGTTCTATAGCTGCAGTAACTGTAGTGCTAGTTCCTTTAATAGCCTGGTCAAGGATAGAATTGAAGCATCACTCACTAGCTCAGGTGATTGCTGGTGCTCTTCTAGCCGCTTTAATCGTAGTTGTGGTGTTTTATCTTTTTGGTCTGGTTGATTAATTTGTTTAAGTATATCAAAAGCGTAAAATTTGGCAGCAAGATGTTGAATGGAGCGGGAGACGGGGATCGGACCCGCGACCCTCTGCTTGGGAAGCAGATGCTCTACCACTGAGCTACTCCCGCCAACTCTGTATCTAACTGTGTCCAAATCTTTAGTCAAAATTTGATGAAGCAAGCACCTTTTGTTTTCGACGGTTCTGATTGAGATTGCCCGGTTATTCTATTTAATTTTTAAATCTCCTTACCTGTTTTTGTTCCCTATCGACTTTCTCGATAATCGCCTCTTCAAGCCACTGCCCTAAGGTTTTGCTTTATGACCAGCAGCCACAATGTTATCACCACCGTATTTCTGGCGAAGCTCCATCACCAGTTCAGAACCGATTTGGCCACAGGCACCGGTCACTAGAATTCTTTTCATCTCTGTTGACATTCTGTACTTCCTTATAATTCGAGCAATATGTCAAAACTATTTCGCCGCACAAGTAAAGCCACCATCAACAACCAAGGTTGCTCCGGTTATGTACTTCGCTTCATCCGAAGCCAGGAACAAGGCTAAATAGGCAATGTCCCAGGCATCACCTTGCTTCCCCGTGGGACACATAGCATCACGTATTTTCGTCATTTCCTCAACATTGCCACCGTAGGCATCAGTAAGAGAGGCTACAACCATAGGGGTATTCATTAAACCGGGCATTATGGCATTAGCCCGAATCCCTTTTGAGGCATACTGAATTGCTATCTCCCGGGTGAGAGCATTAACAGCAGCTTTTGAAGCACAATAAGCAGTACTTATACACCCGTAACTTCTTATGGCATTGGTAGAAGAAATGTTTATTATAGAACCGCTTTTTTGCTTTTCCATATATGGAAGTACGTACTTACAGGTCAAGAACATGCTTTTCAGGTTAACATTCATCGTTCTATCCCAGTCTTCCTCGCTAATTTCATCTACCCCGCCAGGTATGTCAATTCCGACATTGTTATGCAGAATGTCAACCCTATCGTAAGTTTGAATACATTTTTCAATAATTCTCTTACAATCATTAGATTTGCTAACATCAGCCTTAAATGCGATGCAGTCCCCACCTTCTTCATCAATTAAACCTTTGGTCTCCTCGGCGGCGTCAAGGTTGTAATCAGCCAGCATGACTCGCGCCCCCTCTCTGGCATAGACAATAGCTGCAGCCTTTCCATTCCCCATACCTGGGCCTACTGAACCAGCTCCAGTAACGATGGCTACTTTGCCTTTAACACGATCCCCCATGATTCACCCCCTTTCGTTATTTAGACACTTGACCAACCCGTAGACGATATGCCTTCAGAGTTTAAGCAGGCATATTAAGTTTTAGTGTATATTGTGTCCTGCCTGACCCAATACTTTACCCGACATTTCCCATTTCAACTCGCAGTGGGGCATCCTGACCCTCATCGCTCTT
>CAZCKW010000196.1:0-1664 GCA_964499375.1 uncultured Dehalococcoidales bacterium | reverse complement strand
TCCTGCGAAAAATCGCTAAGCCGTTAGGTTTTGAGGAAAGTGAGCTATTCTCTTTGGCTGGCTACCTGTCCCCTCAGCCGTCTAGCCCGGATGAGAGGAGCGCCGACTATAGCGGTGGACGATTGGACCCTTATGTGGGCAGGATATTAAGCCAGGAGCCGGTTGAGGTGCAACGTACTGTCATTGGAATTCTCAGTATCTTAAAAAGCCTTGCCAAATCGGCAGAATAAACATCTAGTTACCGTAACTAGTTAATAAGGAAATCAAAAATAGATAAAGGAGGAAAGTAATGATTAAGACTGTTATCAGGTTTAGGAACAAGATGGTTATGGTATTTGATAAGTGGGGAGAACAGATACCTAAATACCAGGGTCAATACGAAAAAGTGAAGGGAAGCATCTTGGAAGATGCTCCACCAGACACAATATTTGCCCTTGGTTTCACTGATGCCGGCGAATTACGAGAAGTTCCAAGAGAGGAGTGGTAATCAATCCCATCCCTTGTAGAGATTCCCCCATTATTTTTGCTTAAACTTCACCTGTTGCTTGTGTTATTAGCTATCCTTCCTCTATGGCGAGATTGTTTATAGCCTGCCCCTTCTAGTTTTATTTAGAAACTCTAGCCTCTCCTCCTTACTAGGGGAGGCTAGGCAAAGCCTCGTTAATCTACCCTTGACCCCTGATAAGCGTCTCCGTCCCCAGATTTGCCTTTCACCAGGCTATTTCGTGTGGTACTAAATGCCTATTGTCCCTATTGTCCCCCCCTTGATACTATTGGCATGAATGCTGGTTGCTGGAGGTCAGAGTCTTATATGGTAAGCATAATTACTGAAAGTGATACTACAGCTCTGGATTCACTCCTGGAGAAGGTGTATCAGAACAGCGGGTATGATTTCCGTGAATATAGGCGCGGGACAGTGACCCGTCGTCTGGAGAGGAGACTTTATGCCACAGGAGCAAAAACATGCCTGGACTATATGCACTTTCTTGATGCCCATCCCGAAGAGTATCAAAGGCTTGCTGATGACCTCATCATAAAGGTGAGCGGTTTCTTCAGGAGCTCGTATACCTTTCAGCAGGTGGTCAGGCTGGTGTTACCTGAGCTGGTATCATACAAAAGGGACCGGGGGGAGCGGGAGCTGAGGTTGTGGAGCACTGCCTGTGCCCGGGGTGAAGAGCCATATTCCATAGCTATATTGCTTGCCGAATTTTTGGGAAATCAGCGGCAGGACTTTGATATATCAATCTATGCCACCGATATCAGCTGGCAGGCTCTACGGGAAGCACAGGTGGGGGTATACCCTTCAGAAGATGTAGGGGGTCTCATTCCTACTGCTCTGAAAAGCTATTTCACCGGCTGTGACAAAAGCTATGTGGTGAACAGCAATATCAGGCAAATGGTCAGTTTCTCTTATTTTGACCTGACCTCGACCATACGGCAACCCTTTGTGAACTTAGACTGTATATTCTGCTGTAATGTCCTGATATATCTGCAGCCCCGACTCCAGGAGAGGGTGCTAGGTATGCTCTATGATTCATTGGCTACCCCAGGCTACCTAATTCTAGGCGAGGTGGAGACCCCAACAAATAATCTGCGTAATAAATTGGAGTGCCTTGATGCCAAGGCAAAGATATACAGGAAGAATGAAGGGAGTGATGATGTCT
>CAZCKW010000195.1:1184-1675 GCA_964499375.1 uncultured Dehalococcoidales bacterium | reverse complement strand
TGCTGAAGCTTTTGGCTGTCTCAGGCTCACCGTGAGTAACAAATACGTGTTTGGGTGCCCTTTTTAGCCCAGAGAGCCACCTGAAAAGCTCATCTCTATCTGCATGTGCTGAAAACCCATGCATCTGGATTATTCTCGCATGGATAGAGTAGTACTGCCCCAGTATCCTTACTTTCTCAGCCCCATCAACAATCTGACGACCAAGGGTGCCTATCGCCTGATATCCAACAAATAGTATTGTACTCTCCGGCCGCAAAATGTTTGTAACCAGATGGTGTTTTATTCTACCTCCAGTGCACATTCCAGAGCCCGCTATTATCATGGCGGTACCCTTAATGTGGTTAATCGCTTTTGACTCATCTACTGTCCTGGTCATTTTGAGACCTGGCAGGTCAAAGGGTGATCTATTGAGACTTACCAGTTTGGTCATTTCTTGATCATACAAATCCGGGTGACGTTCAAATATTTCCGTGATGCTTATCGCCATTGGG
>CAZCKW010000195.1:0-1174 GCA_964499375.1 uncultured Dehalococcoidales bacterium | reverse complement strand
TAACAAGCAATTCATTCATATAGTAGAGGACCTCCTGAGCTCGCTCCAGTGCAAAGCTCGGTACCACCAGTTTGCCTCCAGCTCTCAGAGTTGAATTTACTACCTCGGCGAGGCGTTCGTCAATTTCTGCCGAATCTTCATGCAGCCTATCACCATATGTTGACTCAACCAAAACATAGTCCGCTTCGGCGAAAATTGTTGGGTCTCTCAATATTGGTCTATTCCACCTACCCACATCACCAGAGAAAAGAATCGTCCTTTCCTCTCCAGCTTGAGTTACAGAAACCATAATCATTGATGCGCCGAGAACGTGACCTGCATCGTAGAAAGTGGCTTCGATACCGTCACTTATCTGAACAGCCTCTCCGTACCGTACAGGTGAAAATAGAGGTAGAACAGCCTTAGCATCGTCTACAGTATATAGGGGAACATCAGGGAAGGGACCTTTTCTGCCTTCTCGTTCATGCCTCTTTCTTTTGAATGCGGCATCTTCCTCCTGTAACTTCGCCGCATCTAATAGCGTGATTTCAGCAATGTCAGAGGTGGCAGCAGTGCAGTAGATCTTCCCTCGGAAGCCATCGCGAACCAATTTGGGTAGGAGGCCACAGTGGTCAAGATGAGCGTGGGTTAATAAGACAGCACCTATGGTATAAGGTGGAACAAGGAACGGCTCCCAGTTCCTACTCTTATACTCTCTTTCCTGGTAAAGTCCACAATCGACCAATAATCTGGTATTATTAGCCTCAATGCAATACCGTGAGCCTGTAACATTCTGGGCTGCACCCAAGAAACTTAGTTTGATATGCACGTACAAACCTCCATTCTAAGCAACTTCCCTATGATATCACCTAATCACGCGGACTGCTATCTCCCCAGATAGAGCTGTCCCCTATATTGGAAAACCAGCTATTCGGGAGTTAGACGTATGAGCGGATTATATGCTGGATTCGGCTACGAAATTGGAAGGGTAACAGAAAGTCAATTTGTGTGATCCTACAATGCCGGTGCCATCGGTTCCACTGCACCACACATAAAAAGGTGCGCTCAATTTCACGCCTGAATGCTAGGTGTGGATCCACAGGGCAAATAAGGAACATTAAATCAGGTTCTATCTACTCTTGCTTGTTGAACACCCAAATAGCTACGGTGAGTAATAAAAAGCCTACGCCCATAA
>CAZCKW010000194.1:0-1685 GCA_964499375.1 uncultured Dehalococcoidales bacterium | reverse complement strand
CATCTTTATTGCCTTGATCCAATGGAAGGAATGATAAGAGCCATAAAGAGTGACGCTGATTTCTCAGTTAAAGAAACTCTCTGGGATGGAACTAAATGCATGATAAGTGTGAAATAAGGCAGTTTTTCTTTCAAATAAACATTATAGTAATCATTCGTGAATAAATCCTTCACAAGGAAAAGTAATGAGGAGACTGAAAGATTTGGCAGATGATTCTAGTAGGGTCAGGTCAATTCTTTCACTCTAATAATATTTTACAGTAAAGATATAATAACTGTGCGTTACGAAGCTCACTTCCAAAACTAAAGTGTTATGTACGTATGGAAGGGCCAACACCCCAATGTTCGTGCAGTGGTGACGATTAATTAGAGGTTATAGAGTAGGGGAGCCTCTCGGCTCCCCTACTATTTTTAAAAACTTTCCCCTTAGCGCTGTTTAATAACTAGCTAGCTATGGCGTCGCCTGCGTGCCAGGAGAATGCCGCCAGCTATGGCAGCCACTGCCAAAGCAATCCACGGTGCCAGCAATATGGCCTTATTAATCGGAAATACCTCACCACCTACGTGCCTTCTTGTAGGAGTTGGTGTTGGAGTTGGTGTTGGTGTTGGTTCTACCGGGACTCCTCCGCGAACCTCAAAGACGTAGCGACCGAGCTGTGCGCTGTTCATGGAGTTGTAGATTAGACCAGTGGTTAGGTTGCTATCCAGAAACGCACCATTAACGGCAGATCCAGGGAGCTCATAGGAATTACCTGAGGTACCATCCGAATAGCCGGCACGAGCAGAGTCACCGCCTAAGCCGTTCGGATCACCGTCGCTGGCTTCGCCTGCTTCCCACTGGATCTGGTCATAGTTAAACTCGATATCAAAGTCACCTGCCGCAATATCTGACCGGTCTATGAGGATTACCTGAAAGTAATTCCGGTTAGTGTGGCTAATGCTACTACTAAAATAGTCCACATTTCGCCAGGTGGCCCCGAAGGCTGGATGTCCATCAACTTCATCCCGGCCTGTTGCCCAGATCTGGTACCCCACCGGTTCTCCTGCATTTCTGGTGTCGACATCGGCAAAAAATGGTGCAATGATCACACTGGCTGTTGTATACAGATCGAACGGTGTGTATGCGCCCAAGGCATCATCAAAAGTCAGGTTGCCATTGTTATTAACCCATAATTTATCGTAGGTGATGCCGAAGAAGTCGATAGTAAAGCCGATATCTATTTGAGCGGTTGAGCCGTCATCATTCGCTGCCAGGGTTGTGTCCTCGAATCCGTCTCTTATGGCGTCAGGACCCAGGGCACTGACAGCGGAAGGGATAAGGAGTATACATAGTATCGCTACTAACAAAATAGCCAGAAATCCGGTTTTCTTATTTCTCACGTTGAAGCTCCTTTACAACATATTTTAACAATCACAATGATCTATCTATCGAAAGCTAATACTTCGGAACACAGAACCGGCCTGACCCTGTAGTACTTTAGTCATAAACCGATTCTACCAGATTTTAAAGATATACTCGGTTTTTGTCAAGTAAGGCACGCACCCATTATTAGAAAGACGAAACATCCAGATAAGCCAATATAATAAGCAAACATATTTATTAATGAATACTAGCAGAGGCAGATGTTACGATAGAAACACAGACATGCCGATGTTTGTTCAATGGTAGGTGATTCCAGGGGAATC
>CAZCKW010000193.1:0-1688 GCA_964499375.1 uncultured Dehalococcoidales bacterium | reverse complement strand
GCCACCCTTTGCCCGGTGAAGACAGGGCCATCACAGATAGCACAATAAGTTACCCCTCTCCCGGTCAGCTCAGCCTCACCCGGTACGTTCAGCTTCCTGGGTTTCTTGCCAGTAGCCAAGATTACCGCTTTCGCCTGGTATTTGTCGCCGGCTTCAGTTACAGCTTCAAAGCCACCATCAATCTTGCTTACCTGGGATACCTTGTCGCCGATTTTCTGGTCGATAGGGAATTGACTCACCTGAGTTTGGAACTTGTCTATTAGCTCAGGACCCTCAATAAATTGATAACCAAGGTAATTTTCGATACCCCAGGTATTATTTATCTGACCACCAATATCAACGCTTATTAGCAAAGTTTTTAATTGTTTACGAGCTGCATATACACCAGCGGCGATTCCGGCTGGACCCCCGCCGACTATAATCAAGTCATGCATGGCTGCCTCCTGGTAAAACAAGTAATATCAGAAAATGGTGTTCCCATCATGCATTAAAAAAGCCTACGCTAGCAATCCATCCAGCTTGGACTGGTTAAACCCAACCACTATCTCATCATCAACAATGATTACGGGGACACCCATTTGCTTTGACTTATCTATCATCTCCTTGGCTGCTTCCCTGTCTTCAGCCACATTGTGTTCAGTAAAAGAAATGCCTTTCCGTGAGAGGTAATCCTTCGCCCGGTGACACCAGGGGCAGGTAGGAGTCATATAGATGACCACCTTTTTGTCAACCATTTTTCACCTCGCTCATAGAAGTTGAGTCTTAACCTTGCAGTTGAATCTGTTCACCCACTACCGGGTTCCCGCATGCCGGACAGGTAGCCACCAGCACCGTCTGGCAATTCGGACATATGCCAGCAACTCTAGACTCATAACCACACTTTGGGCAGACATACTTGACGTCTTGCATAAAATCACCCCCCAGCCATTTGGTAGCTAAATATTATAGCCAGCCAGAAGAGATGTCAAGCATTTTACAATCAAAACACCCAGGCCAATAAAAATTGTCATGGCTAAATTTGATTTGTCCTTTCAAATTAATGTAATATTTTCTACTTTCGTCCCGGCGATATATGTTATAGAATATAAGGTGTAAAAGAATTGACAAGAATAAAGCGCAAGCCTATTACCGTTGCACCTCAAAACATGAAGGTGTTACATCTCATAAATAGGAAGGAGGTTAGCCATGGTAAACGAGCAGGATAAAACCGCAGCCGCACTGCAAAACGCTATCCAAATGGAAAAAGATGGCAAGAAATTTTATCTGAACGCAAGCCAGGAGAGTAGCAACGAACTGGGTAAAGCCCTGCTGAAATCGTTAGCCGACGAGGAAGATGTTCACCGACAGAAGTTTGAGGAAATATATGAAGCTATCCGGAGCCAAAAAGCCTGGCCGAAGACAGATTTTCAGCCCGATGGAGGCAAGAATTTAAGAACAATATTTATCCAGACAGGCGAGAGGCTTGGCTCGGCGATAAAGGCGCCAGCCACTGAGCTTGATGCCGTACAGACGGCGATGAACCTGGAAAGCAAGACCTATGATTTCTATAAAACTCAGAGTGAGAAGGCTGCCTATGAGGTTGAGAGAGCATTCTATGAGGCTTTAGCTACCCAGGAAAAGGAGCACCATTTAATTCTGCTTGACTATTATGAATATCTCAAAGACCCGGCAGCATGGTTTGTTAGCAA
>CAZCKW010000192.1:0-1695 GCA_964499375.1 uncultured Dehalococcoidales bacterium | reverse complement strand
CTCTATCGGACGAACATAGAGCAGAGATAGCTTTTCAGCATGATGGGTGGCTATAGTTTTAGGAGTCGTCTCACAAAATACCAGCAGAATAACGGTTACCCCAATAGTAGCAATAAGGACGCCATGCTGCTCACCCCAGATGGAAACAGCCAGCATAGTAGCCAGGGCAGCCGCTGCCGTATTAACAAAATTATTTCCCAGCAGGATAGTGGATAGAAGCTTCTCCGGTCGCCGCAGCATCTTTGATATTCGGTCAGCACCATCCACCTTGGTGTTGACCATATGCTCAACTCTTATTCTCTGTAATGCGACAAAGGCTGTCTCTGAAGAAGAAAAGAAGGCGGACAAAAGCAGACAAACAAAAAGAAACACTATATATAGTGTTTCAACGCCAGACATATAATATCACCTCTCTTATAAGGAATTAAAAACTCTTTATTCATTCCTTATGACTTATCATAACATTAGCCAGTAGACGTGTCAAAACAACCATTTGAGATTATGTAAAACCATCTTACGGTTATTCCATCTCCTGCCATCTGTGCTATAATTCCAGATAAGAATAAAGGAGCCAGTATGGATGAGATAAAATATAAACCCATAGGCATTATCCATTCGCCGTTCAAACAACCCAGCGGAACGCCAATACAACCGCCAGGTGCCCAGGGCATTGAAGGCACCGTAGAAATAGCACCAGAATATGCAGAAGGGCTGAAAGATATTGAAGGGTTTTCTCACATTATTTTGATATACCACTTTCATTTAGCCAGGGGGAGTTCCCTGGTAGTCAAACCATATATGGATGACCATAGCCATGGAATATTCGCCACCCGAGCTCCTTACCGCCCCAACTCCATTGGCATGTCAATAGTCAGTCTAATCCAGGTTGACGGAAACACACTCCACATCAGAGACGTGGACATCGTAGATGGCACACCCCTCTTAGATATTAAACCCTATGTCCCTGAATTTGACGCACCGGATGTAGACAAAATAGGCTGGCTTGAGAAGACGGTAAAAAAACTTCCTGAAGTCAAGGACGATGGGAGATTCGCATGAAAATCCTGGGGATAGAGACCTCCTGTGATGAAACTGCCGCTGCCGTGGTAGAGGATGGAACCAGAATCCTGTCCAATCAGATCGCCTCACAAGTGGAAATTCATGCCCGCTATGGAGGAATCGTTCCCGAGGTAGCCTCAAGACAGCACATACTGGCTATCATTCCCATCATCAGGCAAGCAATGTCTGAAGCCAGAGCTGCCTGGGACGACTTGGATGGTATTGCTGTTACTGCCGGGCCCGGTCTGGCTGGTTCGCTACTGGTGGGAGTGAACGCCGCCAAGGCTATCACACTGGCTCGCCGGTTACCTATCACTGCGGTTAACCACCTGGAGGGACACATATATGCTAACTGGTTGGCTCATAACAACATCGATTTCCCCGTTCTCTGCCTTATCGTCTCCGGAGGGCATAGTGATATAGTATTAATGAGAGGACACGGGAATTACGTGGTACTGGGACGAACACGAGATGATGCCGCCGGAGAAGCCTTTGATAAAGCAGCCAGGATATTAGACTTGGGCTACCCCGGTGGTCCCGCTATTGAACAAGCAGCTATAAATGGCATCGCTTCTATCAAATTACCTCGCGCCTGGCTTGAGGGAAGTAACGACTTCAGCTTCAGCGGTGTCAAGA
>CAZCKW010000191.1:0-1727 GCA_964499375.1 uncultured Dehalococcoidales bacterium | reverse complement strand
CTTCATGCCATCAATTCCTGCTATCATAAATTTATCCCCCTTTCGCCAAGTTTTTAGTTTTGTTCTTTATCATAGAAGTATCATTTTAGCTTCACCTCAAGAAGTTGTCCGCAACTTCGACCTTTTTAACAATCAGAAATTTCTTTCTGCCTTTGACTATCACCACATCAGCCGGTAGTTTCGGTTCCTCTACTTCTACACTCTCCCTTTGGGCAGGGAAAATATCTCGCTTCCTTAACGGAATGATACGCTGCTCGTAATTCTCCTGTCAGGACAAGCATCTGTTGCCGCTTCGAATATCATTGCCCTGACACCTCCAACAGCCATTAGCATACAGGACAAATTATTACCACTGGATAATCACCAAAGCCTCATTGTATTCGGCAGGAACAGGGCTATTTGGGGCCAAATAAACAAGAGAGCTAGCAGTAAAATATCTGTTAGTAGAAAGGGCATAACACCCCGGAAAATGGTGTACATGGGAACATCCTTGGCGATCCCCTTAATGACAAACACGTTCATGCCTACCGGTGGTGTGATCAGACCTGCTTCCACCACTACCACTATGATGATGCCAAACCATATCGGGTCAAAACCTAAAGATTGTATCAGGGGGAAGAAGATAGGCAAGGTAATCAATATCATTGCTATACCATCCATCATGCATCCCAGGATGAGGTAAATAACAATAACGAGCAGCAAAATAACGTACTTCGATACAGCTAAGCCCAGCATAAAATTAGCTATTCCACCAGAAACCCCGGTAACCGTGAGAAAGTAGCCGAAGATAAGCGCTCCCGCGATTATGAGGAATATCATTGCCGTGGTCTTGGCCGTATCGAGAACAGCCTCTTTAAAGTTTTGCCAGTTAAGCCGCCTCAACACCAGGCCGATGACAAAGGCACCAAAGGCACCTACGCCGGCTGCTTCCGTAACGCTGAACACGCCAAGGTAAATCCCACCAAGTACTATGGCAAACAGCACCAGCATACTCCAGCCCTTGCGCAATGCTACCAGCTTTTGCTTGAAATTTATACTTGGTCCCGGGGGACCAATAACTGGATTACGCCAGCAGAGGACGGCTATAGCAACTACGAAGAGGGCAGCCTGTAATATCCCGGGAATAAAACCAGCCATATAAAGCTCCCCTATGGACTGCTCAGTTATGATGCCGTAGATGATGAGAATAGTACTCGGTGGTATCAAAATACCTATCGTGCCACCAGCAGCAATCGCACCGGTAGCGAGCTGATCGGCGTATTTATACCTCTTCATCTCAGGCAGAGCGACTTTGCCCATGGTCGCCGCGGTGGCCGGGCTGGAGCCGCTCATAGCGGCGAATAAAGCACAGCCAACCACGGTGGTCATGGCCAGGCCGCCACGCAAGCTGCCCAGAAAGCCATGGGCGCTGTCATACATATCTTTGCCCAACCCGGCAGAGAAAGCCAGAGACCCCATAAGGATAAAGAGAGGGATAACGCTCAGGCCGTAGTCCGAGAACGTTGCGTAGGGGACTGTCCTCAGGAGACTGAGGGCGCCAACAAAGTTAAAAGCCAGCCCGTAACCTATAAAGCCAACGAGTATGAATGCCCAGCCCAGGGGCATACCGGAGAACAGCAGCAGAAAAAGAACAGCTACCCCTGCAAAACCAATACTAATAGGGCTCATTTAGTGCCTATCACTTCCAGTAAGAATTCCCAAAAATGGATTAACAGTACTATGGCATA
>CAZCKW010000190.1:0-1734 GCA_964499375.1 uncultured Dehalococcoidales bacterium | reverse complement strand
GTAGGTGAAGATGCGCCCCGGCTGGCCAGGGTCATCGACATTTTGAATATCAACCTCCTTCATAGGCATGATTGTGTGCTCGGTGGCTAGAGAAACCCCCCCTTCCAATTCCACCGCACGCATGACCACGCTAACATCTACTGATGTACCGCACACGTCAACTGTGAATATTTCGCTATCGCCATTGTTAGGGAGAATCGTCACTAAATCGCCGTAGAATAGCCTCCACATCACCAGCTCTTGTGCTGCCGTGGCCGCGTACAGCCCTCTGTTGCGCCCGGTGATAGTTTGGGTGCTACCCAGGATGGTATCCGTCAGCCTCAGCGTTGGGACTACCAGTAATGCTCCTATCGCCAGGAGTATTAAAACCAGGATGAATGCCTGTCCAGCTTGCTTTTTCTTCATCATTCGGGCACTACCTCCTTCAATTGATAGACACTGAATTTAAGGGTTTCACTGCGCGGTAACATATCACCTGCAGTAGCCGTAATGACGACATCGATAAACCTTCCGTTTACTTCATTCCTGGTCAAGCTGAGATACGTTATATGTCTGCTAATAATTTGCGGCGGCGTAGGGTTGGTGTCATCATAGTCATAGATACGTAGCAACTCAGTGCCTGACAGGCTGTAGGTAGCGTCATGCTCCCGGGTACCTTCGTCCGGTTCAAATGTCTCGTCTTTCCAGTTGATAGTGATTAATCCAGGTGGCTCAGTAGCAGGTAGGACAACGCTGTTGTAGGTGCTAAGGTCCTTCTTGATGTACAAAGCAGCACGATTTACCTCGTTCAATGCCACCACCTGGCTATTGGTGCGGCCGGTGCCCCACACCACCTGGTGAATGGTAACCACTATGCCCCATGTTATGACACCACCAATAGCCAGAGCCACCAGGAGTTCAATGAGAGTGAATCCCTTTTGCGTCATGACTCGAATCATGGCCATTTCGTCCTAAAGGTGCACATTGAGAGAACTGGTTTCCCGTCTCCCTCACGCGAGATAGATATGATGACTTTCTGAAGAGTTTCGCCATTATAATCATCAAACCATGTCTCGCCCGCATCAGTGGAGAACTCTGTGCGGATGTCCACGTCGTACCCAGGAGGAATGATAATGCTGTCCAGCGGAGGTTGGTCTTTGGGGTAGTTTTCTGCGTATTCACAATCCTCAATGAGCTCAAAGTAGGCGGTAGCCAGGTTCGTCGCCGTCACCTGCTCATCAAGTGTGCGGGTAGCTCTGGCGTTGGTATTAAGGGCCGTCAGTAAGCTTACTCCGATAGCCCCCAGGATTGCCACTGCTATCACAGTCTCCAGGAGGCCTATTCCCCTTTGCCCCTGAAGAAATCTGAGTTTCTCTTTTCTTAGCCATCTTATAATTAATCTCATATACTAACTTTACATAACTAGAAAAACGATTCCTATCTAATTAGCTTTGATTCGTTTCCCCATTTTTAATTATTCATTTTTAGCTTCAGACTTTTTTAATTCAATTCCCTACCGACTAGCCAAAGGCTCCGGTGAGGGTATACATTGGCATGATTACTGATATGGCGATGAAGCCGACCAGTAGAGCAATACCTATGGTGCTCAGGGGTCCTATCATGCTCACCATGGCGCTCGTTTTTTCTTCGGCGGTAGTTTCATAAAAATCGGCGACAACCCCCAGGGTGAAGTCAAGGGTACGAATTTTATCATCTAAAATGTAACCGAAAGGGGCATCGTTAAATCACATAAAA
>CAZCKW010000189.1:0-1748 GCA_964499375.1 uncultured Dehalococcoidales bacterium | reverse complement strand
GAAACATGAAAATTGCTGAGATTATTGCTCGCTGGGTATTTATTATTTGTTTCTCTCTCCTGCTTGTTACCAGTACTATCCGCCTGGGGGCGAATAACGTACACCTCTATGAGCATGGTTTTGATAAATATCATATAAGCGAGGCTACAGGTATAGGCAGGGAACAGTTAAGCGAAGTAGCAAGAAGGCTTGTGGACTACTTTAATTTTAAACTGGAGACACCTCAAATCACGGTGGTAGATGAACATGGACAGGAGTTTGAGCTGTTCCAGGAGAATGGGCAGAATCGAGAGCTTACGCACCTGGAGGATGTCAGGCGGCTGTTCCAATTTAATTATCGGGTTCAGTTAGGCAGCCTCGCCTACATCATTATCTATGTCCTGTTATTTCTGTTGTGGAGGAAAGGTCGATGGCAGGATTTGGCTGGAGGGGTGTGGAGAGGAAGCGCTGTTACCCTTGCTATCATAGCTGTGCTGGGCATAGGCTCATTTGTAATGGACTTTGAACAGCTATTCATACGATTTCACTATCTCGCCTTTGATAATCCGTGGTGGATGAGTACAGGCTATCTTCCCAGGCTATTTCCTGAATGCTTCTGGCAGTATACTGCTTTCCTGGGAGCCGGAGTTATAGCTGTGGTGGCTTTAATTTTCGGTATCGTCGCCCGGGCAGTTCCTGTAATTCACTATAAACGCAAAGGTTAGCTGTGTCCTTGGTGACAGTGGTTGGATATACCAGTGATTGGGTCGAGCTGTTTGCTACAGTACTGACTAACCGTTAAAATATCTTGCCACTTTAAAGCGAGAATATAATGCCATGAGGGATTATTACTCTATTCTGGGTTTATCTGAAAGTGCCAGTCAATCTGATATAAAGCGTGCTTTCAGGAAGCTTGCTATGAAATATCACCCCGATAGAAATCCGGGGAATGAGAAGTGGGCTGAAGGAAAATTTAAACAGGTCAATGAAGCATACGCTGTACTGAGCGATGAAGGAGGAAGGCGTGAGTATGATAGAATGAAGCGGGCAGGCTTTGCTGGAGCTGGTACCCAATATGCCGGTGGGCGATATTATAGCCAGGAGCAGGTATTCCAGAATGCATTTGCCAATCCCTATTTGGTTCAGGAGTTAATGAGAATGTTTCAAGGATCAGGATTGAGATTTGACGAAAAATTTGTGGACAATATGTTTTTTGGAGGCAGGGCATCTGGTTTCGCCTTTTCTGGCAAGCCAGCTTGGGGAGTGGGGCGGCAGCCTGCTGCGGAATATAAACCGCCGCTCTTTTTACGCCTTATTGGCAAAGCAATGAAATTCGCTCTGAAGAAGATGCTGAGCGTGGAGAGTATTCCCCGCAGGGGAGCTGATTTGTATCGCGAAGTAATTCTTTCGCAGAAAGAGGCTGACGCTGGCACTGAGAAGGCGATTAAATATCAAAGGGGTAAGGAAAAGAAAAGACTGGTGGTCAAGGTGCCGGCAGGGGTTGCAGAGGCGACAAAGATAAGGTTAAAAGGGATGGGATTGAACGGAATAATTCCGGGCGACTTATATGTTACTATCAGAATCAGGAGCTAATAATATGGGTACTTTTGAAGATTTCACTGCTGTAATTAAGAAAACAGAGATTATGCAGGCTCTACTTGAAAGCCTGGAGGAAGAGCCAGCAAAGCTACTTGGCTCTATTTGCCGGGAATATGAAGCGACCAATAAAGCGGTTCCTGACCATCATCTTCACCTGACAGGATATTTTA
>CAZCKW010000188.1:0-1765 GCA_964499375.1 uncultured Dehalococcoidales bacterium | reverse complement strand
CGGCAGCAGAGCTGCCTCGCAAAGACAGCGTAAGGTGTGGAGATTGCTTCGGGGCTAGCGCCCCTTGCAACGACAATAGAGGAGGCAGAGTGTCACTGATCATGTGGATGAGTACATGCGCTGGACAAAGCTGCCTAAAAAAGCTATGCTTAGTGCCGCTGAACACAGTCAAATTCAGCATGTCACATCAGATAATCGGAGGTTTAGTTATACTAGATTATGGAAATTAACTGGCTAGGGCATTCCTGCTTTATCATTAAAGGAAAGGCAAAAACCGTCGTCACCGATCCCTGCCCCCCCAGCCTGGGCTACCCCCTGGTCAAACCCGAAGCGGATATAGTTACCCTAAGTCACTCCCATCCCGGTCATAGCTACATCGAAGGCATCGCCAATGATCCCAAGCAAATAAAGAGCCCCGGTGAATATGAAATTGGAGGCATCTTCATCAATGGAATCGCATCCTTCCACGACAATAAAAAGGGGGAAATCAAAGGCAAAAACATCATCTTCGTCATAGAGCTAAACGGTATAACCTTATGCCACCTGGGAGACCTGGGACACCAGCTAACTCCACAATTGATAGAGGGAATAGGAGGCATCGATATTCTATTCCTGCCCGTGGGGGAAGTATCCACCATCCCCATTGATATGGCCATAGAAATGGTGGGGCAGCTAAATCCGCGTATAGTAATTCCAATGCACTATAAAACAGACGTATCGACCGACAACCTCCAGCCTGTAGATAACTTTCTCAAAAAGATGGGAATCCGTGAGCCACAAGCGCAACCAAACCTCATGGTTACCAAATCCTCCCTGCCAGATAACACCCAGGCTATAATCCTTGATTACCCCAGAAACCTTTGACAAGACTCATAGCCCACCTCTACAATAGGTGATAGCATGAACTTGCCCGGGCAACTCTACAGTCTGCAGCAGCTCGATATCGAACTTCATAATAAACAACAGCTTCTAGAAGATATTATTCGCCAGCTTAATGAAAACAGTGCCCTGGTAGCAGCCGAAGCTGAGCTTGCCTCACGGGAAAAGCAGCTATCGGAGACGGAAAGAAAGCGGAAGGACAGCGACTGGGAACTGGAAGACCTGCAGCAGAAGATCAAACTCGTTAATAACAAACTTTACGGAGGCGTAGTTAAGAATCCCAAGGAGCTGGTCAACCTCAAGCAAGAATCCGAAAACTTCAAACGCAGACTTAGTGCCCAAGAAGACGAGCTACTGGACCTGATGAGCCAGATAGAAGAGATGGAGGCCGGGTTAAAAACCAGCACCAAAGAGGTCGAAGGACTTAAGCAGGAGTGGCAACGGGAACAAGAAACGCTCACTCAAACGAAGGCCGAAACTGAAACCAGGCTTACCAGTCTCAATAAAAGCCGCACAGAGCTGGCACAACAAATCAGCCCGGAGATTCTCAGCCTTTATGAGAGAATCAAGTTAGCAAAAGGACAGGCCATAGCTAAGGTTGAGCAAGGTAGATGCCAGGGGTGTTATATCAATTTGCCTACAAATCAATGGCGAAAAGCTAAAGCCGGTGACCTGGTTCATTGCAGCAGCTGCAACAGGATACTTTACATGGAATAGCCACGGATTTGACCTGCACACTTACTAACTATAAACTTATCTGGGGCAAGTAAACCGGGTGACCGCTCTGTATTTAATGTACAGAGAGGAAAGTCCGAGCTCCACCGAGCAAGGTGCTGGGTAACACCCAGGAGGGGTAACCCTACGGAAAGTGCCACAGAAACATACC
>CAZCKW010000187.1:0-1825 GCA_964499375.1 uncultured Dehalococcoidales bacterium | reverse complement strand
CAGTATATCAACACGGGGGTTTTCCATAGCCGTGATGACTCGCTTCATCATCTGCCTACGAGGAAGATCCAGTCTATGGTGCACGGCGGCAATGACAAAATCCACTTCCGCCAGTATTTCATCAGGTATATCAAGGCTGCCATCCAGCATTACATTTGCTTCAACACCGCTGAGGATATGGATGCCATCAATCTCCTGGTTGAGCTGTTTGATTTCCAGCATTTGCCGTTTGAGGCCCTGCCCATGAGCAATGCGAGTGCCCTGCGAATGGTCGGCAATACCGAGATACTGATAGCCACGAGCTTTGGCAGCCAGAACCATTTCCTCAATAGTATTCCGTCCATCACTCCAGTTGGTATGAACATGAAGTTCACCCTTAATATCAGACAGTTCCACTAGCTCAGGTATGTCACCCTGCTCAGCCTTCTCGATTTCCTGCTGCCCCTCTCGTATTTCTTGGGGGATATACTGAAGTCCCTGTCGTTCATAGAAAGCCTCCTCGGTGGCAAACTTCTCCAGCTTCCCAGTGGCCAGGCTGGTGATACCGTATTCCGACAAGCTAAAGCCCTGTCGACGAGCCCTCTCTCTGAGGTTGATATTGTGTTGTTTGCTACCGGTGAAGTACTGCAGTCTAGAGCCAAACGAATCGTGGTCCACAATTCTAAGGTCAACCTGAAGTCCGCTAGAGACAATTACGCTAGCCCGAATGGTGCCAATGTCCAGGATCTCTTTAACCTGGGGCAAGGAAACAAATGCCTGGATTACATCTTCAGCATTGTCGGCAGTGCCCATGAGGTCAATATCGCCCACTGTCTCCTGAAAGCGTCGTAAACTACCGGTGGGGGTCAGATTCCGCAGGCCGGGTATTTCCTTGAGTTTAGCCAGAATATCATCCACGACCGGCATTGCCGCACCGATTGGGATACGCTGTTCGCCTTTTTTCTCTCTCAATGCCTGAACCTCGTACAGGACCTGTGTTATTCTGCCAATAGGCTGGCAAGCCTGTCGATGCCCTAATTGTTGATGTGCTCGTTAAAGAGTGCCAGCAGAGGAATAGGAGCTGTCTAATCAGGGAATCCAGCTGTTCTCTTCCTCACCCAGCAGCCTAGCATGGCCAAACTGACCTACTTCAGGATATTTAAGATTTATGCTAAGAACTTATTTGCACTTACCTTTTATCACTCCAGTCTCTTAACGTGCTTTTCGTGACCATCTTATTTCAGGCAAGTCCTCAACCAAACTTTTGATCGAAACATATTCCGTATCATACTCCCGGGCAACTTTCTTATCAATTCTGCTTCCTTCGGTTTTACTAAATCGCACTCCAGCTTTATGTTGGTCCTTACAGGTGAAGTTCCATACCTTCATAGCCTACACTAATTGGATGATTTAAGTCCTCAGCTACGGCTGCTATTTCAGCTTTTATCTCTTCCTCAAATAAAGGGTTCAAATGAACTACAACCACCTGTGGTAAGTAGCCCTTGAGCTTTCGGAAGCTGGTTAGCTCCTGCTTGAGCAGAGTGGAAGTAAGATGCTTAAACCTTTTAAGGTATGTTTCAAACTTGGCCGGTCTACTAGTATCGATAATGAGCAGTTGAGGACCTATATGCTTCCAACAGTCAGCCAAGCCTGGCCCGGTATCCCCGGTATAAAACACTACCTTACCATCGGGGGAGGTAATCTGGTAGCCAACGGTAGTAACAGTATGATTTACTTTGACAGCCAAGACATTATAACCTTCAATTCGTTCAATCTGGTATGGTTCTATTATGGTAAACTTAATTGTTGGATTCCCCTGAGGCTGTTCCAGATATTTAGTAGTAAT
>CAZCKW010000186.1:0-1828 GCA_964499375.1 uncultured Dehalococcoidales bacterium | reverse complement strand
GCTCGGGTTCGCCCCCTGGATATTCTTAGCCGGGTAGAAAGGAAACCCGAGGGAAAGGAAACGCTCGTTCTGGTGCTGAAAGAAGCCGAGGTGGTTATACCATTAGCAGGCATGGTAGATAGGCTTGCTGAAAAACAACGTTTAGTAAAGGAAAGAGAAGTAACACAGGCCAGGATTTCACAGGTTAGTATAAGGATAAAGGATGCCGCCTTTCTGGATAAGGCACCACCACATATCGTTGAGAAAGAAAGGGAAAAGCTTCACATACTTGAAGATAAACTGGGAAGATTGGAATCAGAGCTATCTCAGTTGGAGTGAGCGATGCGGCGGTTTTTTAGCTGCATATAGTGGTGCATCTTCGCCAGAGCTTTCTTGGTATCGCTGGCAACGCAAGATTTATCGCACCTCTTCAAGCGCTGCTTGAATAACCAGTAGGTAAATTCCTTGGCTTCTCCCACACTTATGGATTGCATCTGGGGTAGCCCTTCTCTTTTCCAAAGCGGGTCAGCATTTCCTGCTGGGTAGCACCATAGATGCGCTGATAAGCCTCGTCGGTTACTTCCCCATCCCTGGTCAAGCCCAGAGACCGCTTTCCTTTGCGTATCTCCTCGATTACAGCCAAAAGCAGAAATTCCTCCACGAGGACCCCATAGAGATAGTTAAGATAAGCCTGGTATTTGGCATTGCCAATCAGCTCTTTGAATTCGTCCTTTGGCAAATCTACTGGTGGTTGGTCAAAGAACAGGAGGGCGATTCGCTCTTTTTCCGGGATAAATTCAGTGACCTCTTCACATAATCTCTCTGCCAGAACCAGCCAATCAAAAGCCTCATTGTCAATTAGATATCGGTAGTGTCGTTCGTTGTAATCTTCTTCATGGCTGTCCCATAGCCTGATAGCCTCGAGTAAAGCCAGGTACCAGTGCTTGCCCTCGGCAATAGCCTCTTTTAGATGCTTGATTGACTGCATATCACCTGCACAACTGGACACTGTATTTACCCCCTTGGTATCCCATGATATATATAATCTTATATTATATTCTTGTTGCTACTGGAGGTTCAAAAAGGGAGCTTGCCGGTTGATATTAAGGAAGTATCTTCCAGCCGTTATGTATGGCAATCTGGCGTAAATTCTCATCCGGGTAGGTTGCCACCGGATTACCTGCCAGCTCCAGCAAGGGGATATCAAAGATGCTATCAGTGTAAGCGAAGCTTGACTGGAAGTCTATTTCCAGTCCGTTTTGGCTGAGATACTCCTTAAGTAGTGTAATTTTATTCTGGTTAAAGCACGCGGGTTTAACAACCCTGCCGGTATATCTGCCGTTAATCACTTCGGGCTTTGTGCCGATTACATGGGATACTCCTAATGACTGCCCTACAATTTCCAGGAAAGGGCTAAACGCACCGGAGACAATTATGACTACGTGCCCGCTTTGTTTGTGCTGATTTAGTATATCGACGATGTCGCTGCGGAACCGGGGGGCTACATAGTTATCAACTACCCATTGGCAGGTCTCCATTACTTCCTCCCTGCTTGCCCTTTTAAAGATGATGCTGAAGTCCTCCGCCCACTTCTGCATACACCTTTCCATGCTGAATAGCCCACTCTTGCTCAGCATCCATAGAGGCATATGCGTGACTAAGAAGGCTGACATTAAAAACCGTCTTTTGCTTTTGTGCTCGGAGTAGTAGTTGTGAAACCCTGCCCAGGCATGCCCTTTGGCTAAGGTGCCGTCGAAGTCGAAAATAGCTGCAACTTTACTCATCTATGCTCCAGCCAGGAAGGCAATAATTCCTCCCAGGGGAAGGGTATTTAATATGTGCTGAGGCT
>CAZCKW010000185.1:0-1849 GCA_964499375.1 uncultured Dehalococcoidales bacterium | reverse complement strand
AAAGCATCGGTGATGATAAGTGGCAATGGGGGAGCGGGAGTTGACCACTGGCATGGTGCCTGTACCAGCCCCTGCTGCAAGATTACTCCCGAGGAATTTGTAAAGACAATTCAAGATTGTAGTAGTAAGCTGGCTATCAGCGAATTTGGTAGTGGGGCGGCTTTCTATATTCTGTGTAAGGAAAGCTATGAGGCGCTGCTTGATGTGGAGAGGATGGGTGTGAAGGTCAGGGATGTAGATGATGAGTTCGTGGGTGCCGAGTTTAGAGATGAAAAGACCAAATTGATGTTTGCTTATGATTATGATAGTAAGCATTGCATCCGTATACAGGGGGCACGCATCAAGCCTGCACTGTACAATGAGCTTAAGCGGCTGGGAGTGGAGATGTGTGAGCATGTTATGGTTACCAGCCTTCTCACAGAGGGGGGGAAGCCTGGTACCAGGGTTGTAGGGGCGACGGGGGTGAATGTACGAACTGGCGAGTTCTATGTCTTTAAGGCGAAGGCTACTGTGCTTACTACAGGTCCGTCCAACCGGTTGTGGATATTCTCGACCGAATTATTGGGGTCCAATGATGTGCATGACGACCCTAACTGTGCCGGCGATGGCAATGCTATGGCATGGGAGGCCGGGGCTGAGTTTGGCCTAATGGAGGCGAGCATGCCGTCATCGGGTAGCTTTCACTATCCGTCTTATGGCACCGGCAATGCTCATAATACCTGGTATGCGTGTACCATCGTTGATGCTAATGGGAAGGAGGTTCCCTGGGTTGATAGGGATGGCAGAGAACTGAAAACGGTGTCGGAGCGGTATCGATTGGCGCCTGGACAGAAATTTTTCTACCATGGGCCTGGGAATCTTCCCTATGAGATTCGTGGGCCAGGTCTCATCCCTGACTTGCCACAGCGCATAAAGAAAGGGGAGTTTGTTCTTCCTTTTTACGCTGATTTGCCCGGTATGCCGGAGCACGAGCGAAGAGCGATATTTGGTCTTATGGTGGCAAATGAAGGCAGAACCCTTATCCCGATATATGATGTCTACACCAGGGCAGGGTTTGACCCTGATAGGGATATACTCCAGGCGAATGTTCTGCCTCCTGATGTGGCGGGGCGGCACATGCCATGGTGGGCTGGAATTGGCCCACCGCAGTGGCGGGAGACAGCGTTTGCTGGCAGTGCTGGCGTGGTATTTGACTGGGATCTCAAGACCAATCTTGAAGGATTGTATGCGGCAGGGAATCAGTTAGCAGGTGGCGGGAATCATGCTGGCGCATCTACTACGGGGAGATATGCCGGTAGAAAAGCCGCAGCTTATGTGAAAACAGCGGTAGAGCCTGTTATAGACAGGAAGCAGGTGGAGGAGGAGAAGGCCCGTGTCTACGACCCGGTAAATAGAGAGAGTGGAATGGGTTGGAAGGAGTTGCAGGCCGGTATATGCCGGATTATGCAGGACTATTGTGGGGAGTATAAGGGGGAGGAAACGTTGAAAATGGGTTTGAAATGGCTTAATAGTATTAGAGAGAGCGAAGCTTCGAGAGCTTATGCCAGGAATCCGCACGAGTTACAGCGTACTCTGGAGTGTATGGTCCGCATCACGGTGGGAGAGATGATAATGCATACCTCTCTGGCACGGAAGGCGAGCAGCTCTGCTCTGGACTTCAACAGGATAGACTACCCTGAAATGGACCCACCGGAGTGGGACAAATTTGTTACCATCAGGCTGGAGGATGGAGAGGTGAAGGTGGGGGAGCTCCCGTTCAATTACTGGCTACTGCCGCCCAATGCACCCACGTATGAAGAGAATTATGACAGGCATTGTGGGCTCTAAGTTTGGTGGATATGGATGGTGG
>CAZCKW010000184.1:0-1855 GCA_964499375.1 uncultured Dehalococcoidales bacterium | reverse complement strand
CTTTTTCCCTATCCAGGCCATGGCATAATTCCCCAGACTTTCATAAAATTTAATAAGAATGTTGCCCACGAATCCATCGCATACTACAACGTTAGCTTTCCCACTCAGTATATCATTACCCTCCACATTACCAATGAAATTCAAACCGCTATTTTCGAAAAGGGACCAGCTCTCACGCACCAATTCGTTTCCTTTACCCTCCTCAACACCTGTGCTCAATAAACCCACCGTGGGATTGTCGATATTAAACAACTTCTTAACATAGACAGAACCAGCAGCGGCGAATGATAATAATTGATATGGCTTGCAATCAACATTGGCACCAATATCCATGAGTATTACATTGGGGGCAAAACTACTGAGTGGAGCACCTATTGCCGGGCGCTCTACTCCATCTACCATACCCAAATACTGGATTGCGCTAACAGCTGTTGCGCCCGAAGAACCGGCACTAACCACAGCATCTGCTTCTCCCGCTTTCACCAGCTTTGTAGCCACAACTATAGAGCAATTAGGCTTTCGGCGAACTGCTAAAGCAGGTGCCTCACCTTCTTTAATCACATCACTGGCATGAACACAACGAATTGGTAACTTATCGGAGGAATCATATTTAGCCAACTCTCTCTCTAATATATCCATCGACCCAACCAAGATGACATCCACATCACCTTTTTGAGCAGCAATAACCGCTCCTTCGATTATTTCCTCAGGAGCATGATCACCACCCATAGCGTCAACCGCTATCCTCATCCTCTTGCTAACCTCAGGCATTAAATACCCCCTTCTGCCAGCGAAGCTTAACTACTGCCCCACCCGAAACTATTGTCTCGTCCTTCTGATTGCAGCACCCAACGCTACAATTGACATACAATACATCATCCCTGTGCTCAGTGGAATCTATCTGACCACTGACAGTCACAGTATCACCAGGCCTTGCTGGCATTTTGAAGCGTACCGAAAGCTCACCTCCTGAAGCCCAGTTCTCTCCAAAAGCCCGCATCATCATCTCAGATACATAAGCCAGGATAAGCATCCCATGGGCAATAGTACCACCAAGAGGTGTTTGAGCAGCAAAAGACTCATCTATATGAATAGGATTAAAATCACCCGAAGCCTCAGCGTAAAGATTAATCTTTTTCTGCGTGATACTCTTTACCACCTGAGGGAGTGTCTTACCTTCACAAATTTCGCTAAGCATTCGTCCCTTCAGCAGGCAATACTATAGTCGCCTTCCCTGATTGCACCTTCTCGTTATCTTCATTAAAAACATCAAGCTCCAATACCAGCATATCCATACTGGAACGAGCTATTTTCCGAGCCACCCGAGACTGACAACTCACCGTAGCGCCAATAGGCACTAATTTAAAAAATTGAAACTCCTGAGAAGCATGTATGACCCCTGCCGGTAACGAAAGCGACCCCGTCAGTGAGGTCATGGCGCACGCCGCTATCGCCAGAGGCGGAACAAATTTATCAGCCTGGCTATCCACGGCTTCTACATACTTGGATACAAGAGTAGTACCAAGTTCATAACTGACTGGAGTAAATTCATAACCCGTAACTAGTTCCTCATAATTTACAGGTTTATTGCTTCTTCTTTTATACGACATTCAGCAAACCTTAGCTAATTCGAGTTAATATTATAACAGATGTATGGTCTCACCAATGTATAAAACCAAAATATAATTACATTAACGCTAATGCTTGTCAATATCCCTTGGCACAGCTCTGAAGCTATAATATTAATATAAACAGACTCTGCTTGTCTATATGTCGAATTGACACAGCCAGAACAATGTATGTTGTTGTCCAGCGAAAATGTCACCCTAATTGTTTAGCGAATTTGTCACCCCCT
>CAZCKW010000183.1:0-1859 GCA_964499375.1 uncultured Dehalococcoidales bacterium | reverse complement strand
TCAACGGCCACATTAAGATAGCCTCTCAGTATGCGACTCACGATGCCCCCTGGAGCCTCGTTTACTCTTACCGGTGTCTTGCCAATTTTTTTACAGAACTCCATAACCGCCTGGACTGTCTCCTCAGATGTTTCCGCACCCCTAATAACTTCTATCAAGCGCATGACCGGGGCTGGATTAAACCAGTGCATGCCTATTACTTTGTCGGGCCGTTTTGTTGAGGAAGCTATTTCAGTAGGCGACAGTGTTGAGGTATTACTAGCCAGGATGGTTGTGGCAGGGCACAGGTCATCTAGCCGGGTAAATATTTTTTTCTTGATCTCCATGCTCTCGAAAGCAGCTTCAATAACCAGGTCCACTGCGGTAATGTCTTCTATCTTCGTAGTTGTCTTTATGTTAGAGATGATTTTCGCAGCTTCTTCTGCCGTCATCTTTTCTTTGTTCACCAGAAAATCAAGGGTTTTGTGCATCCTATTCAGGTTTCTATCCAGGATTGAGGTTTCCAGATCGCAGATACTAACCTGAAGTCCTTGCCGGGCAAGCACCTGGGCGATGCCCATCCCCATTACTCCGGCACCCATGATGCTAACTCTCTCAATAGCCATCCTTCTCCTCCTTTAAGCCATCTCGCTTTGAGCTAATTTGCTGTTCTTTTATCAATGTGGTATCTATAAACGACTTGAGACGGTTACCCTGCGAGTTACGACTGTAGTATTGTTCCTTCTGTGGGTAAGCTAGTATAGCTTCTGCAAGGTTATAGCCTTGGTCGGACATTGTGTTAAACAGAGATCACATAGAATACACTCATCCTCATTAGCTTCGTTAACCACAATCTGACTCTTATCATCTGACTGTTTAAAAATATCCACCGGACAAACACTAACACAGGTAACGCACCCATTGGCGCTAGTGCATTTTGACTTATCGATGGTAAGTTTGATAAATATTTCAGACACCTTCTAGGGCTCCTTTCACCAATGTTGGTACCTGCGAAACTTTCTCAGCAATTAGCACCCCGGCTTTTTGGAGAATGGCTATCTTCCGGGAGACAGTGTCGCTGCTACCGTGAACAATGCTCCCGGCATGCCCAAATAACACGCCGGGCATCTCTTCCACAAAACGTCCACCTATGAAAGCAACAATGGGTAATCTTGTTCCACGAAGAACCCAACTGGCTAATTCCGCCTCTAAATTCCCCCCCGGTTCGCCAAAGATTACCACCGCTTTGGTCTCAGGGTCTGCTTCGAATAGAAGCAGAAGGTCAACGAAAGTAGAGCCTACAATCGGGTCTCCGCCCATACTTATAGCCGTGCTCTCCTCCAGTCCACCATGGGTAAGCGTATTGGCAAGCTCTCCAGTAAAGCCTCCGCTACGAGAAATAACCCCCACGGGACCCGGGGTAAACGTTTTATTAGTATCTTTTGCTGGACCACCTATTGGTCCGAGTTTTGCCTTTCCCGGAGAAATAACCCCCACGCTGTTGGGGCCAATGACTTTAGCTCCATGCTGTCTGGCAAATTCCACAATCGCAGCCGTGTCACGCCGTGGTATACCCTCAGTAAGAATATTAATGATAGATACTCCATTATCGATAGCTTCAAAAGCGGCATCTTTAGTAAAATGAGCAGGAACAAGAATGACGGAAGCATCCACTTCATGTTCTTTTGTAATGTCGCGGACACAGTCATATACGGGAACACCGTAGACATCTGAGCCCTTCTTACCGGGGGTAACCCCTCCTACTATTTTGGTTCCATAATCCAGGCAGTTTCGAGTTACAGCAACGGCCTCCCGGCCGGTTATTCTGAGGTGGACCCCATTGTTAGAACAGGATAGGGGCGATATTAAGGTCGGGTCCC
>CAZCKW010000182.1:0-1865 GCA_964499375.1 uncultured Dehalococcoidales bacterium | reverse complement strand
CCAGACGCCTTTAAACGGTCGAAGTATATGGGGTGTCTGGTCTTGTTATCTGGCCAGTAATAGTAGTTATATCCCAGCTTGCCTGGAGTATCGAACTTGTACAAGACACCATGCTTCAGTAGGTAGTCGAAACTGTATTCATCACCGAAGACCTGCTTGACTCTCCTGTCTATCATCTCGTCTATAGTGTACTTCTTGTCCAAATCAAGCGCATGTTCATCCTTCAGTTGGAATGCGAGGTTCACTAAATCGTTAATACCACCCTTCCCCGTAAGAAAACCGACCCGGTCAGCTATCTCTATCAGCACATCTGTCATAAGCCTGGTATTGAATAGCGGCTTTACCGGATTTCGCCCCAGGACCAAATTGAGACCTCGTACACTGTCATCAAGGTTCTGGTGTGTGACTAGGTAGAATCTGGCGTACTTCCGCTCTAGGAAATGGTGCTCAGGAAACACAATGTCCGCCATCATGGTTACCTCGTCGAAGTTGAGTGCGAAAGTTGCTATAAATGGTACCTTCTTGAAACCCTCTATCATTATATCTCTGTCCATTTGAGCGCGTATAGAATTCGCTCCGCAGTTCAGCATTGCCTCAAGCTTGTAGGGGAGGTGATACTTCTCCGGGTCAATTAACACCCGGGCCGCAACCTGAGGTGCGGCGTGGCAGTGAGGGTAAAATTCGCACATTGCTAAGTGCTCAGGCGGGAACTTAAAAGGAACTCCCAGTGCCTCCATGATGGGCTTCACCACGCCATCCTCATTAGGCTCAAGAGTTCCAGCACTCGGTCCCGGGCACCGGTTTCCAGTTGCACCACCAGGCACTTCCATAGCCCCCACCAGCATGTTGATTATCTTCCCCGCCAGATCAAAATATGTGCCGCCTTTCTGTGATACTGCCCCACGACCCGAGCCGGCAAACTGTGCCGGACGTAGTGGGAACTTGAATCCATCTATTTCTATGATGCCGCCTATCTGGGCATGCTCCACAAACTCCTGTGTCACTTCCCGGATGGTAGAGGCTGATATAGTGGTGATTTCTTCCGCCCAATCAGGCGTATACTCCTTCATGCGCTCCTTTATTAGATGCAGAGCGGGATTCGCTTTGCCGCCTTCCACGTCGTATCCACCCTCCAGAGCGTAGTCCCTGATGGAAGGGTCGTCAAAGGTTTTAGCTCTATTATCAACCGAGTCCCATATCAGCGGCTTTCTGGTGGATTTCTCCCTGACATAGTATCCATCAGGACCGATTAGGTATGGGCCGGTGGTGCGGTTCTTTACAAACCACTCGTCATACTTCTTCAACTCGTAGAATATAACGTGTATCATCGCCAGGGCGAAAGCCGTCTCTGTGCCCGGCCTTATCGGCAGCCAACGATAGGCCTTAGCAGCCTCAGGAGAAAAGCGTGGATCTATCACCACTAACTTCATCCCGCGGCCTACAGCGTCCAGAAATCGCTTGGTAGCGTGGGTTGTAGCCACATTTGGACCTGTGGTTCTACCAGGCGCAATTAAGTATTTGCAGTGCTCCAGGTCGGTAATATACTCAGGCATGTGTCCATGAGTAAGATTAGTGGCGTAATGAATTGCGCAGAGGTTACGGCCAAACAACTCATTTGGTGTTCCAAAGGCTCTGGAGAAGATAAGGAATCCATGAGTATAACCCACACTCTTGTCTATTTCCTTGCAGGTAATAAGGAAGTCTTCACATGCTCCCCAACCTTCCCATAAAGCAAGCTTCCTGGGGTCATCCTCCCTTATCTTCTTAAACCGCTCTGATACGGTGCTTATAGCTTCCTCCCAGCTTATCTCTACCCATCCAGGGTCAACATCAGGCCCTTTCTCAGGATTAGTTCGTTTTAAGGG
>CAZCKW010000181.1:0-1869 GCA_964499375.1 uncultured Dehalococcoidales bacterium | reverse complement strand
AGTATAACCTCGCTTAGATAGACCACCTTTTTATCCTTTCCCGTTTTCCGAATACCGTAGTTCAATCCAAAAAGGCAAAAAGAGCAAGATGTGACGATGGTATTTGTCTTAACTTCATCCAGAAAATTACCCGCTAACTCAATAGAAATTTCTCTAAAGTTACTGATATTCAATGCTCCGCAGCAAGGGCTGAGCTCCTTATTTTTCTCCAGCTCTACTAAATTCACTCCGCACAGGGAAAGTGCTTCTCTAGGCTCATTATAAATATCACCTCCCAGCCTCCCCAGCCCACAGGGGTCATGATAGGTCATTTCTCGGCCATCTTTCTTTAGCTCTCTCCCCTTCAATAGTCCGGGTAATACTTGTGCTATGTGAATAACCTCAAAATCTCTCTCCCCTAATAATTCTGGGTACCAGTTCTTGAAACAATGATAACAACCGGCACAAATAGTAATTATTCTCTTTATGCCTTCCCGTTTTAACCTCTCCACGGTTTTCTCAAAGTGTTCTCGAGCTAAATCCATCCTGCCAATATAGTAGTAGAAATAGCCGCAGCAATCCTCATCCTTTAGCATGGTAAAATTAACACCCAGCTTCCTGAGCAGCAAGTATGACGATAAGGCAGCTTGAGGATAGGAAAAAGAACCCACACAACCTATATAAAGCATGGTATCCGACTTATTCTGGGGGAATTCTTCAGGCAACCAATCCCACTTTTTAGCCGGGTCAGCATTAACCGCGTTCCCCAGTTTTTGAATCCCTTCTACTATTTTGTTTGGCCTCTCTAAGGGGCCTATTCCTCTTTGTACCAGACGGGTTTGCACACTTCGCATTATACTGGCAATGTTTATCCCTACGGGACAAACAATATCGCACCTCCCACACTTCAGACAGTTATATATTCCGTCTATCTCCTCCGGGCTTAGCTCATTTCTTTCCAATATCTTCTTAGCTGTTTGAAGCCTTCCCGTAGGTGAAAAGACCTCCTGCTGAGTTGCCTGGTAGATCTGGCAAACATCGCGGCAGTCACCACAATCGATACAAGAATCTATTTGCTCAATCATTTCCTGTTCGCTGATTTCACGGTTCATTGTATTCCCTCCTTAATTTTTCACCTCAGCGCCTGATTTCAATACCCACCGGGCAGTGGTCGGAACCTGTTACTTCAGGCATGATAAATGCCCTGGTTACAGAGTTCAACAGGTTTTCACTCACAAAAAAGTAGTCAAGCCTCCAGCCAACATTCCGTGCTCTGGCTCCTGTGCGTAAATCCCACCACGTATATTGATTTGGCTCTTTATTGAAGTGGCGGAATATATCAATATAGTGATGGGTTACCAGCTTGTCCATCCAGTCTCTCTCAACAGGTAGGAATCCTGAGGTATTTTCATTCCCCCTGGGGTTAGCCAAATCTATTTCCTTGTGAGCCGTGTTAAAATCACCGCATATGATGATACGGTCATTTTTATTTTTAATTCGTTCAACGAAATCAAGAGCTAGCTCGTAAAAATCCAGCTTATATTTCAGTCGTTCTTCGTCCCTTTTACCATTAGGAAAATATACATTTAACAGTATAAAATCGGGGTATTCTACTGTAATAATCCTTCCTTCTGCATCAAATCCTTCGCTAGCAAGGTCATAGTGGATGTCAAGTGGTTTCTCCCTGGTGAAGGTAGCCACCCCGCTGTAGCCTTTCTTTTCAGGATAGTTCCAATATGTGTGATAGCCTCGTGGTTGCCTGAGTTCTTCGCTCAACTGTTCAGTGTGTGCTTTCGTTTCCTGAACGCAGAGAATATCAGTAGGCTCTCTATATAACCACTCCAGGAAGCCTCTTCGCTCAACGGCCCTAATTCCATTGACATTCCACGA
>CAZCKW010000180.1:0-1871 GCA_964499375.1 uncultured Dehalococcoidales bacterium | reverse complement strand
ATGGGAGATGTGGAAATCGGAGAAAATTGCATTGTCTCTCCAGGAGCAGTGCTCAGGGGAGATTTTGCCAGTATAAAAATCGGGCAAAACGTCTGGGTGGAGGACAATTGCGTGATACACGCAGGGCCTGATGACCTGGTAATCGGCAACAATGTCACTCTTGGCCACGGAGCTGTGGCTAATTGTAGCCGGATCGGGAATAATGTCCTGGTAGGGATGAATGCCACCCTTCTGAATAAATCTGAAATCGGCAATAATTGTATCCTCGGCGCCATGACCCTGGTCAGGGAGGGCATGAAAATACCTGATAAATCGTTCGTTGCCGGCGTGCCCGGAGAAATCAAGGGCCAGGCCACGGAAAAACAGTTAACCTGGGTTACCAGAGACCCGGAAGCGTTCTCCCAATTCGTTAAGCGATATAAAGCGGGTAAGTTGGAGGAGGAAACTGCTTTTCTTCCTACAATGCATACAAACAAGTAACCCCAACCTTTTAAACCATTCGCAGAGGTTTCCTTTTTACTATTGTTTGCCTTCGATATGCCACTATGGTTGCCGGTGGTCTAGACTCAGTACTGGCTGAGGCGATCGTTCCATCGTCAGGCAAGCGCCAGCCTGTTGAGGCCTGATATCGGAGTTCCCTGTAGTTCAATTCGATTAAGTATCCAAAGTTACACGGAGGCAGCTAGTTTAAAGTAACTCCCCATTTCAATCCCTGGACATACTTAACACTGCTGTTCTCTCCCAAGTTGCTATTGCATCGAACTATGGTAGAATGCGTCGAGGGGGCAGCGATGGTGGAAAAACTATCAGTCAAAGAGAAGGTATTTTACCGTTTTATCCTCAGCGAAAAACTGGTTTATAAACATTGGTATACCAGGTTTCTGATCTGTGGCATTGATTTAGCCAGAATTCGGAGAGTCGTATCCAGGATAAAGAATTTCTATGGGTGGTGTGACGAATGGGCAAAAGAGGGCGAGATACTCCACAAAATGGCTGAAGAAGCCCTTTTAAAAGGGGATACTTACATTGCTAGATGCTTATTCCATGAGGCAACGGGGTGTTTTCACATCGGTCAGCATATCTACTTCATAGACCTTAAGCAAAAGGAAAAGGCTCAGGAGAATGCCAGACAGAGCTATAAAAGAGCCATCCAGTTATATGCTGAAGAGAAAAGACCGATAAGGTTAGAGATACCTTTTCGGGAAACTGTGATTCCCTCTTATCTCAGGCTTGCAGCACAGCCGAACGGACCGCTGATAATTCATATCAACGGCTTGGACAATATAAAGGAAGCTGAAAACCACTACATGGGGAGCCTGTTTGTGGAAGCTGGCTTTAACTTTTTCAGCTTCGATGGGCCCGGGCAGGGGGAGATGCGGATGAATATGAAGATGATTCCTGATTATGAAAAAGCGGTCAGCTCTATTATCGATTGGTTTGAGCATAATAACAGATATAATATTGATCTCAAAAGGATAGGTACATCGGGCTGGAGTTTCGGTGGTTACCTTGCCCCTCGTGCCGCAGCATTTGATAAGAGGATTTCCTGTGCCATCGGAAATGGTGGCGTTGGTTACATAACACCAGAGATGGCTAATAAAGTAAATCCTATCTGGTTAAAGGATTTATTGTACGTGACAGGTTTGAAGAGTGTTGCAGAAGCTAAAGCCACCTGGAGTGAAATCGATATTAAACAGGCGCCACCGCTGGACCGGCCGCTTCTTCAGCCTCCCCCACCTCGAGAAGTCAGGTGTGGGACCGATCTCCCGGCTCCCGGTCAGCCTGCGGATCGTACTCGAATCAGTGCTGCGCAACCTGGATGGGGTGGCGGTCACCGAGGAGGACGTGCGCACCCTGGCCAACTGGAAGGC
>CAZCKW010000179.1:0-1872 GCA_964499375.1 uncultured Dehalococcoidales bacterium | reverse complement strand
TGGCTCCCCAGTATTTTGTGCACCTCACCGGAACCCGTAAGCCTATCATATCCCCCTCATCGTTCTAATTGCACCCATTAGCCTTAGAAGTAATATACAAGTATTTTGAGTCACCCGAAGAAGTGGAAGGGAATTCACCGTTGGTAGATAAAACTTCGGACCCGGCATATCGGACACCAGGTGGTATGCCCGCCGCGGCAGGGTTTCCTCTCTAATTCGTGCGGGCACAGCTTACCGCCGAAACGGAGCCTCTGAAGCAGCATAGGGTTATCGAAAAATGTTACTGCTCCGCAGTTCGGACAGTGAGCCATATAGCCTTTCTCCAGTTCAAAAACGGCTGCCTTTGATCCACAGTGACAGTCCAGGGTATATTCAGTTGCCTTCTTTTTTCGTTTATTCGCAGGCATTTTATTCTCCCAGATATAAATTAAGAGGTTCACCTTCCGGCCAATTCAAATATCGGTAAATATTTCTTTCGAATTCTAGGATCCGGTAACCACAAACGGGGCATGATGCCGGCGGCCGATCGGTCCAGAAACGATGGTTACCTTTTGTCCTGTCAAATACTCCGGCCACGGTATTGGCTGGATGAGCACAACGCATGAAAAATACCTGGGGCCAGGTCGAAAGTTCGTCAAGAAGCTCGCATATAGGGAAATAACGCCGGTGGAAACGCTTGAGGTCTTCCTCATAGGCAGCATCAGCCTGCAATTGCGAAAGGATATTCCTCATGTTGCCGCTTTCAACGGTGAGAGCCTTCTTTTGTGATTCAATGCCTCTAATCTCGGAGATAACCCTTTCTCTTTCCCTAGTAGCATCGTCATGAAGCTCATCCAGGTACTTATAAAGTGCCCCATACTCCTTCAGTCCTTCAGCAAGCTTTTCCCTGGCATTTTTATAGCCGGCGAACTCTTTGGCCAGACCCAGGACAAGATCGAGGGTGTAGCCATAGCTTTCAACCTCTGCCTTTATCTGGCCGGCAGCTACTACCTCTTCCTTGGTAACATTGGATTCCTGATAGCTGTCTTCAACCTCCCTGGAGATACGCTGTTTCTCCTTCTCCATTTTCATGTTAAAGGCTTCCAGTTCCTTTTTTGCAGCTACATGCTCACTTCTAATCTGGGTTAGTTCTTGTCTGGACTTTGCGACAGCTTTCTGTGTCTGCTCGTATTCGGTATTGGCATTCTTTATCTCCGCTACCAAACTATCGGATCTCTTTTTAAGATCACTTGTCTCCCGTTCAAGCTTTGTTTTTTGCTTTAGCAGTTTCTCACAAGCATCGAGAGCTTCAGCGCATGAAATCTGTTTTTCTTCCTCCAGAAGGATCAGTCCCATTATCGCTTCAATGTATCCCGAATCGGCGATACGCCTTTCCAATTCCATCAGGCTTTCGAAGTCATCCTCAGAAAAGCCCGGGCAATGGACACGGGCCATCCTTACGGCATCTCTAATCTCGTCGACAGTAAATTCATTATCCATTGTTATCGCCTCCTTTTCCGATTTGCAGCGTAATACGAATTGCGTCTTCAAGAGTCATATCAGCCCTCAGACGTGATGCAACTTTCCTCACCATCTCCCTGGCTTCGGTAGGCTGATAGGCCATGCTTTCCAAGGCGCTTATGAGGCTATCGGTGGTCACCATCTCTTTATTAGCCGGTACAGGCTGGCTAGTATCCTGAAAAGCCAGACCAATCAGGCTTCCCGCTATCAGTGGCGCCACGCATCTGCCTTGAGCACCGAATTGGCACAGCCAGGATACCACCGACTGATACTTCAGTATTATTGTGATTTCACTCACGAAATCATTGGGAAGCCGTACCGGCTTGGCTCCCGGTACCTCCCAGGTAGTATAGCCGGCATCTCTGGCTATCA
>CAZCKW010000178.1:0-1880 GCA_964499375.1 uncultured Dehalococcoidales bacterium | reverse complement strand
CAGCCTCCCACCAGTTAACCATAGACCACACTGTGGGCTTTCCTGCCTCGCTTGCTTCAACACCCCGTTGATACATTTTGTCTATATTAGCCCGCAGGGGGTACATTGTTTGCAGCCTGTTTATGGCTCTTTTCTTCTTTTCGTCACCCATAACCCATTCATCTCCTCTTAAAAGTTAAATCACTTGGAGAGAAGTAAGGCAGCGAAGCGAAATCCTTGCTGCCTTTATAACCATGAGTTTTCCTTTTCTCCGAGAAAACATTCGTTATGAGGTCAAGTTTCGAAACTGAAGAGTGGTCTGGCTCCATCCCCAGCGGAATACTTATCTCCGGGGAACACCTTGTGCCCCATCTTCACTCTTTTGTCAATTAATTCCATAGTTGCTGTACTGGGGTCAATATCAATTAAATTGCCCATTATCCAGGGGCCTTCATCAAGTTCAACCAGCACTATAATATAGGGGACCTCGCCTTCACGCCCCTCTGCGGCTACATTGACAACAGTAAAGGTTTGAATCTTACCATTACCCTTTAATTCGACAATATCCATATCGTTGCTGGCGCATTTCCGGCAAGCTATCTTGGGTGGCACGGTAACTGCACCGCACTCATTACACTTTAAGCCCAGCAACTTATTTCGCTTCAGAGCCTTATTATAATCCTTAAAGGTAAGTTTATATTCCACTTTCAGCTTCCTCCTTTAGATTTTGAAACCCCGATGGGGATACCGGTAAACTCCATCATTTATTACCAACCTCGCTGAAGTATCAGGTTACAAAGCGTGCCACCATCACCACCCAGTGTATCAGTCATCCCTATTTTGGCGCCTTCTGCTTGCCTTTCCGGTTCTACTTCACCCCTGAGTTGATTTACTATTTCATACACCTGACCAGCACCAGTAGCCCCGATAGGATGCCCCTTGGACTTCAGGCCACCGGAGAGGTTAATGGCTACTTTGCCGCCCTTACCTGCTTCACCCTTTTCCCAGGCTTTGCCTGATGTGCCATATTCAAAGAAACCCATACCTTCGGCAGCAATCAGGCTAGCGATACTGAAGCAATCGTGAAGTTCAACAACATCTATATCTTCAGGTTTGAGCCCAGCCATATCATAAGCCTGCTCACAAGATACTTCCCTGGCTCTAATCCGCGGTACATAGTCTTGCTGATTGGCTAAAGGACCAGATGAAGCTTGACCAACACCAGCGATGTAGACCGGTTTACTGGTCAGTTTCTTTGCCACCTCTTCTGAAGCCAGGACAACAGCGGCAGCACCATCTGAGAACGGGCAGCAGTCGTGCAGCTGGAGTGGCGTACTTACCATAAAGGAACGGAGTACATCATCAACGGTTACTTCCTTGCGCAGGTGTGCCTTGGGATTAAACAGACCATACTGGTACGACTGGACTGATACTGCTGCCAGCTGCTCTTTTAGCCTCTCTAGTGGTATACCATACTTTGCCGAGTAAAGGTGGGATAGCATAGCGAAGACGGCTGGGAAGGTAATCCCAGATGGGAACTCATAACGAGCATCGCTAAACATGGCAAAGGTTCGTGTGGCTAATGCTGTGCCCATTGTAGCTGCCCTCTCCACTCCGCCAGCTAAAACTATATCATAGAAACCTGATGCAACCCACACGAAGGCATCACGTATTGCCATACTGCCCGAGGCACAGGCACCCTCATATCTATTCGCCGGGATGTTAAAGGCGCCGATATTCTCTGCAGCAAAGGCTTGAATCATACCTTGCCCTTCAGAGAAGTCCCCTAACACATTACCAAGATACAGGGCCTGGATATCCTTTGCTTTTAAGTTTGACTCGCTAAGTGCATCCGTAGCTGCCTCAGCAAACAACTCTATCCCCGTTTTGTCCTGGGGACC
>CAZCKW010000177.1:0-1880 GCA_964499375.1 uncultured Dehalococcoidales bacterium | reverse complement strand
ATGATAACCTGTAAATTCGGAGGAAAGAAACGGGAAAGTGCAGGAGCAAAAAAAAGGTCGGCAAAGGAAGGTATGGTTAAGGTAAAGAAGTTTAAGGCCCATTCGCTCATTGATAAAATCTATAGCAGGCTAAATCTTCTTATTGCTTATGAAAGGGTTAAGGAAAACAAGGGCGCAGCAGGCATAGATAGAGTGTCCCTCGATGAGTTTGAGAGAAACCTTGAACAAAACATTGAGGAAATACACAGGCTGCTCTATGAGGATAAATATATATCAAGCCCTGTGCGAAGAGTGAATATCCCCAAAGGCAATGGTAAGATGAGGCCGCTCGGCATACCCACTGTAAGGGACAGGGTTATGCAGCAGGCAGTATTGAATAAAGTAGGGAAAATTTTCGAACCCAAATTCAAAGATTGTAGCTATGGATTTAGGCCCAACCGCAGCGGCTTGCAGGCAATAGCAAAGGTTGAGGAATACCTGAGAGAAGGTTATCAATGGGTGGTAGAAGTGGATATCGAAAGCTTTTTCGACACGCTCCAGCAGGAAATGCTTATAGACTTGGTAGCGGAAGAAATTGCTGACGGTAGGGTATTAAAGCTCATACGCTCCATTCTACAGAGTGGAGTAATGGAGGATATGGGTGTAAAATACCAAACCACAGGGACGCCGCAGGGCGGAGTTATCTCACCACTATTAGCCAACATATATCTACATCCCTATGATGAGAAGATGATGGCTGAAGGGTATAAGGCAGTCCGCTATGCTGATGATGTGGTAGTGTTATGTAAAAGCAAATCTGAGGCAGAAAGAGCTTATGCGAGAACCAGACAGATACTTGAGGGAGAATTAAAGTTAAAACTTAACGAAGACAAAACGAAGATAGCGCATAAAAGTCAAAGCTTTGAATTCTTAGGGTATCTATTTGGGTGCGGTTACTCTGACTACAAGATGCCAAGGGAAAAGGCAATAGAGAGCTTCAGGAAGAAAGTCAGATGGATAACAAGGCGGCAACAACCCAGGAAAGTAACCGACATCATAAAAGAGCTCAATCCTGTAATCAGGGGCTGGCGTAACTACTTTAAATTTGGCCGCAGCAAGAAGGTGTTCTGGGAATTGGACTGTTGGATAGAAAACAGGCTGAGGGCATTTAAAACTAAAAGTTGGGGGTTGCGGACACATCTGAAAATGCCACACGAGGTATTTGAACAGATGGGATTAGTTACCCTCAATGAAACTTTTTACCCTAACTATAACAATTTGCTCCCTGTGAAGGGGCAACAATACAGGAAAGCCGTATACGGGAAAACCGTAAGTACGGTTTGAAGAAGGGGACACTGGTTGCAAGACCAGTTCCTACTCTACTTGTCTTTTGAATTGTGTGCCTCGTAGATTAGCAAACTTGCAGGTGTAAGACCTGTCAAGCTCTTTGAAGTCGGAGAGGACTTGTAGCCAATAATATCAGGGTGTTCACCGTGAGGTGAAATCTAAAGAGATTGAGGCAAATGTCCAGCCCGAAGCGAAAGCGAAACAGAGGTGGCCCGTGAGATAGGCGACCTGTCAATTCAACAGGGAAGTCTAAATGCCGGCATAGGTCTTACGGGTGATTATGGTCGGGATGGAAGGAAAGCTTGCTAATCGACCGGGGGAGGTCTTAAGCGGTCTCTCCGCATAAATGTTGTGGAGAGTAGAAAGGGTATAACCCAAAAGGAAAAGCCCGGACAACGCCGCTTAAGAAGTCGGACGGATACATAGTAGCGAGGAAATCTCTGTAATGGAGATGGAGCGAAGGTATCCCGCTGTATCGGAACCTTGGAATTGCTTTGCAATGATAACCTGTAAATTCGGAGGAAAGAAACGGGAAAGTGCAGGAGCAAAAAAAA
>CAZCKW010000176.1:0-1890 GCA_964499375.1 uncultured Dehalococcoidales bacterium | reverse complement strand
ATTCTTTTCATTTCACTGGAGACTATATCCATGGCCTCATTCCAGCTTATCCTCTGATAGCTGGACTTACCCCTGGTTTCAGTGTGTCTGTCGCCATCAGGGTTGAAATCCACCCTTTTGAGCGGATATTTAATCCTGTTCTCAGAGTAAACCCTTTCTTTCTCAGCCACGGTGAAGGGGGCAAGTGCTGCTTTTCTGAGAGGGGAGAATTTTTTCCCGTGGGCTTCAATGGTCCACGACGGTCCATCTTTAGCATCGAAGACTATCGGGCGGATACGGGTTATCTTGCCATCTTTCACATGAACGAATATTGGCCCGCCAGTGGTGCAACTGGTGAAAACCTGCTCTGACATAATAAATCCTCCTTTGGTAAATTCGCTAAAGGATAACATATGTAGTCGTTGTTTTTATAACTCTTGACACTGTCACTAGGCAAAGTTGTCAACGTATGGACTCAAGGTTTATACTTTAGGTTTGGGTTTGAATAATTATGGCGACAAAACGAGATTATTATGAAGTGCTGGGGATACCTCGGAGTGCCGGTGAAGAGGAAATAAAGAGGGCATTCCGTAAACTGGCTTTCCAGTACCATCCTGACCGTAATAAGGTATCAGGCGCTGAAGATAAATTCAAGGAGATAAACGAGGCTTATCAGGTGCTTTCTGACTCTGAGAAGAGGAGCAGTTACGACCGCTATGGTCGGGTTGATGGCAGGGGGATGGATGGGTTTGCTGATTTTGGTTTTGGTGGACTGGGGGAGATTTTTGAATCCTTCTTCGACGGGTTTGGAGGAACACCGTTTGGTGGAGCTTCACAGCGCAATCCGCAGCAGGGAGAAAGTCTTCAGGCGGATATCACTCTTTCTTTTGAGGAAGCGGTTTTTGGCTGCCAGAAGGAGATTGAAATTCAGCGTATAGAAATTTGTCCTTCATGCCATGGCATTGGCTGCGAGCCAGGGACAAATCCTCAGACCTGTCCTGACTGTCGTGGTACGGGACAGGTAAGAAAAGTTCAACAAAGCGTTTTTGGCCGCTTTAGCCACATAACTAGCTGTTCCCGCTGCAAAGGCAATGGCACTATAATAACTCATCCCTGTTCTCAATGCCATGGGAAAGCAAGAATTAAGGCAAAACACAGATTGGCAGTGGATATTCCTGCAGGGGTGGATGATGGGTCCCGAATGCGTCTTAATGGTGAGGGAGATGCCGGTGTATATGGTGGGTTGTCTGGTGCTCTGTACGTTAATCTATCAGTCAGACCACATAGGATATTCAGCAGAGACGGGGTTGATATTTTCTGTAAATTACCCATTAATTTTACCCAGGCTGCCCTTGGCGATGAAATGGAGGTGCCATCCTTAGATGGGAAAGTAACTCTTAGAATACCACCATGTACCCAGGATGGGGAAATTTTTCGCATTAAAGGCGAGGGTGTGCCACAAATTAGCAGGAGGGGGAAAGGGGATCTGCTCGTTGAAGTTGTGGTGGTTACTCCTAATCATTTAAGCAAGGAGCAGCGACAGATTCTCGAGGAGCTAGCTAGAACATTACCTCAAGCGGAGCTACCCTGAAAAACTCAGCTATTCTATGGGTATAGTCAAGGGAAAAGTTTATAATTCTGAGGTATTTAACGGGGTTAGCTTGCTAAAATGAGACAGTGCCTTATTTACTGGCAAGTTTTCAAAAAGAACTTGATAAATAAGATTGATAATAGGTGTTTCCACGTTCGACTTCTGAATTAGTTGATGAACTGCCCTGGCGGTACTAACCCCTTCGGTAACCTGTGACATGGAATCGGTTATTTCTTTAAGTTGTCGCCCCTTAGCCAATTGGTAGCCAACATAGTGATTTCGGCTCAAGTTGCCGGCGCAGGTAGCTATCAAGTCACCTA
>CAZCKW010000175.1:0-1903 GCA_964499375.1 uncultured Dehalococcoidales bacterium | reverse complement strand
CAGAGCTCCTCCAAAAGCAGCCAGGGCAGCAGCAAATATAAATGCCGCAGTAAATATAGTGGGGATATTTATGCCTAATGCACTTGCCATTTCCCTATCCGAGGCAGAAGCCGTCACTTGCCTCCCCCACCATGTCCTGCTCAAAACAAACCAGACAACAACCGCCACCGCAAAACCTATACCAATGATGAACAGATTATAAATCGGAAACGGTCTGCCTAATACAGCCACAGTGCTCATAAAATAGCTGGGCATTCTGGGGACAAGGAGCATAGTGCCCCAGCCCAGAGTTACCGCATTATTTAAAATGTAAATAAAAGCAAAGGTTAATATAAGTTGAAATTCCAGGGGTTCGGGGTAAAGGCGGCGGAAGAAAAAACGCTCCATTATGAAGCCCACACCCCCCACACACAAAATGGCTAAAACTATACCCAGCCAGAAGTTCATCCCTAGAGACTCATAGAAGGTAAAACAAAAATAGGCTCCCAACATGTATAAGGAGCCATGGGCTACATTCAGCACACCGCACACCCCGAAAGCCAAGGTAAGACCGGCAGCAATCAGCCATAAAAACATACTGCTACTCAGCCCACTTAACATTTGGAAAAAGATATCAGATGCCATTATATATCACATATTCTCCCTTCTCTTAGGCTCCACCGTTGACACCCAAAAGTTTACTGCTCTTCACTTTGCGCAGGAGCCATATTACTATGGCCCCTGCGCAAGCTTCATCCACACACAGTATTTATTACGGAGTAATATAATCAGGCGGACTGCGGAAGTATTCCTCCCAGGTTAGCCACTCTAAGTCAGTTAAATAAGCATTCACACAAACATCAGCATTGTATGTGTAGCGCCCTGCGGGAACAGCATAACAGGCTTGGTGGTCTTCAGGCCTTATCCACCTTTCGCCCTCGGGACCCTCCACTGTCATTCCCTCAAGCGCCTCTACCAATGTTGCTGTATCTAAACTTTCGGTCTCTTCCACAGCTTGCTTCCAAGCATAAATAGCAGTGTAGGTATTAGCCGCTGAGTAGTTGGGATACCTACCGAATTCTTCCCTGAACTTGGCAACAAATGCCTCATTTTCTGGCCTATCTGATTGATTCCACAGATAGCGGCCAGTAGCCCATAGCTTGCCATTGAACGTTTCTGCCTTAATCTCAGGGGCAAATCCCTCGGCTAAATCTACCGAGCCGCCCATGCACTGGAACCAGACCTTAAAATCGGGGTCATCAAAGAGACCCAGCAGTGCCGCTTGTCTCAACATCATCACTGCTTCACCACCCCACGGCGTGGCAATAACCATGTTTGGCTTTGCTGCCATGATTGCCGTCAATTGAGGGGTAAAGTCCATACAGTTAAAACCAGCTTCTTGCTCGGCTACGAATGCAACATCCGGGCGTTCCTTTGACATAGCTGACTGGAACATCTCCCAAGCAGCGTAACCATAGGAATAAGCACAGGCTAGAGAAGCAACTCTCTTAATATCCGGGTCCCGTGCGAAGATTTTCCCTGATAAAATGCCATCTTGATAGGTGGGAACAGATATCCGGAAAACATTCCTGTGCCCTTCCTTGTAAATAGCTTCCTCAGTAAGTTTATGGGTTGCCCCGTGAACGATAATAAGGACCTTGTCCAGTTCATCCATAACAGGTGCTAACGCCAGGGAAACCCCGCTTGAATCTACACCGGTAAGGAAATCCGCCCCCCAATCAGTAACAAAGTATCGAGCATTCTTCACGGCTGTAGCCGAGGACAGCTCAGAGTCCAAGAACTTCCACTCAACTTTACTGCCCAGAATACCACCGGCGGCATTTATCTCGTCGCAAGCCATCATGCCTCCCATGTTTATCTGAAGACCATAATCAGCCTTGCTTCCTGAGGCAACGCCCTGACC
>CAZCKW010000174.1:0-1918 GCA_964499375.1 uncultured Dehalococcoidales bacterium | reverse complement strand
TGTTAAGAACGGTAGAGTAGTTAGAATCAGGCCGTTACACTATGACTGGAAGTATAAACCTGAGGGATTCAATCCCTGGAAATTCAAGGTTCGTGGGAAGGTTTTCGAGCCAACTATGAAGTCGTTGATACCTCCGTTAAGTTTGGGCTATAAAAGGCGTATTTACTCTCCCAACAGGGTTAAGTATCCGCTGAAGAGAGTTGATTGGGACCCCAATGGAGATAGAAATGTGGAGAACCGGGGGAAGAGTCATTATGTCAGAATATCATGGGATGAAGCTCTGGATTTGATAGTAGGCGAGATAAAGAGGGTAAAGGAAAGTCATGGGCCATACGCCATACTTTCCCAGTCGGATGGACATGGGGAGGGTAAAGTGGTGCATGCTTGCCATGGTTGTCATAGAAAACTTCTTAACCTATTGGGAGGTTATACGCTACAGACCAGAAATCCCGATAGCTGGGAGGGATGGTATTGGGGTGCAAGACATATATGGGGAATGAAACCTATAGGCATGCAGATGCCTCAAAATAATCTTATGCTTGATGTTGCCCAGAACACCGAGCTTCTCCTGTATTGGGGATGCGATCAGGAAACCACTCCATGGGGGTGGGGGGGGCAACAAGCAAGCCGACTGAGTTATTGGTACAAAGAGTTAGGAATAAAATCGATATATATCTGCCCTGATGTGAACTATGCGGCAGCGATTCACGCTGATAAATGGATTCCTATCAGACCTAACACAGATGCCGCATTGCAGCTTGCTATAGCATATACCTGGATTACCGAAGGAACGTATGATAAAGAGTATGTGGCTACCCACACGTTTGGGTCCGATAAGTTCGAGGAATACGTTCTGGGGAAAGAGGATAGAATCCCCAAGACACCCCAGTGGGCTGCAGAGATAACGGGAGTGCCTGCCAGGATAATTAAGGCACTGGCAGCGGAATGGGCGTCCAAGAGGACTTCGGTAGTACATGGACTGGGAGGTTCCTATATCAGGGGACCTTACTCGACTGAACCTGCCAGATTGGAGGTGCTGCTGCTGGCGATGCAGGGGTTAGGAAAACCAGGGGCTAACCAGGTCAGCATGATTGAATGGAGCAATTTTTATGATCCAGACCGGGAGGCAATGCCTATATCCGTTGTGCATCCAGATGTCTATGATAAAGCGGGGCAAGGGTGGATAATGGTACAAAAAACAAAGCAGGTTATTCCCAAGGACCTCATTCATGAAGCCATTCTCAATCCGCCTATCAGCTGGTATGGAAGCTCACTGGCTTTTGAGCCGATTGACGATCAGTTCTTGGAATATAAATATCCCGTGGATGGTTTCCCTGAAGTACATATGATATGGACTGATACTCCTAGCTGGGTAACATGCTGGAATGATGGAAACAGGATGACCGAGGCGTTCAGAAGTCCCAAGATAGAATTTATACTGGCTCAGCATCCATGGTTGGAGAACGATTGCCTTTTTGCCGATATAATCTTGCCAGTCAGCACTAAATTCGAGGAGTTGGATATAGGAGCGGACACCTTTAGCGGACAATATAACACCATTTTTCTAGAAGAGAAGTGCATCGAGCCTGTAGGAGAGTCCAGGAGCGATTATGAGATAGTCTGCATGATAGCCGAGAAGCTGGGATTGCTGAAAGAGTATACGGATGGTAAGAGTGTTGAGGAATGGGTAAGAATTGGTTTTGAAACATCAGGGGTGCAGGATTTAGTTAGCTGGGAAGAATTTAAGGAAAAGGGATACTACGTCATCCCAATCAATCCAGATTGGGAGAAATGCCATCATGGCATGATAGACTACTACCAGAACCCTAAGGCAAATCCCCTGGATACCCCATCCGGCAAAATAGAGTTCTACTCCCAGAATTTAGCCAAGCACTTCCCCTGTGATGAGGAGAGACCG
>CAZCKW010000173.1:0-1929 GCA_964499375.1 uncultured Dehalococcoidales bacterium | reverse complement strand
GAAAAAGCCTTTTGTCGTTATCATGCCACCTCCCAACGTCACTGGCAAGCTCCACCTGGGGCATGCACTGACCGACACACTGGAGGATATTATGGTCAGGTGGCATAGAATGAAAGGTGAACCAGCCTTGTGGCTTCCAGGGAGTGACCATGCTGGCATTGCTACCCAGGTGATTGTTGAACAGCAACTGGCAGGGCAGGGGCTGAGCAAGAATGACATAGGCAGGGAAAGATTCTCGGAGATAGCCTGGGAGTGGGCCAGGAAAAGCCGGGAGAATATTAGTTACCAGCACCGGATGCTGGGAGCTTCTTGTGATTGGACACGGTATTGCTTCACGCTGGACGAAGGCCCCAGTAGAGCGGTCCGAACTGTCTTTGCCCATCTTTATGATAAAGACCTAATTTACCGGGGAGAGCGAATAATAAACTGGTGTCCGCGCTGTCAGACCGCTATTTCCGACCTCGAGGTCGACCACAAAGATATTGAGGGGCATCTCTATTACATACGCTACCCCCTGGCTGAAGAGGAGGGTTTTGTCACTGTGGCTACTACTCGCCCTGAAACATTCTTTGGCGATACCGCTGTAGCGGTGAACCCGGAGGACAAGCGCTACAGGGACATGGTGGGGAAAGAAGTGATTCTACCTGTTATAAATAAGAAAATCCCTATCATTGCTGATGCTGCAGTCGACCCCTCTTTTGGCACAGGTGCATTAAAGATAACACCGTCTCACGACCCCACAGACTTTGAAGTAGCCCAGCGACATAATTTACCACTGGTGAATGTTATGAATGCTGATGCCACCATGAATGAGAAAGCGGGCCCCTATGCCAGCTTGGAGCGATTTGCCTGCCGTGGCATGTTATTAGTTGATCTCAGGGATAAAGGGCTACTGGAGAAAATCGAGCCTTATATACATTCAATAGGGCATTGCAACCGCTGCCGCACCATGGTTGAACCCAGGGTTAGCCTGCAATGGTTTGTCAGCACAAAACCTCTGGCCGGGCCAGCTATTAAAGCAGTTAAAGATGGCAGTATCACCATAATCCCGGAACACTTCACCAAAGTATATTTTGACTGGATGGAAAATATCAGGGATTGGTGCATCAGCCGACAATTATGGTGGGGGCACCGCATTCCAGTATGGTACTGCCAAAGCTGTGGCAAGTTAACAGTATCTGTAGATGAGCCCTTAACCTGTAGGCATTGTGGCTCAAATCAAATCACGCAGGACACTGACGTCCTTGATACCTGGTTTAGCTCAGCGTTATGGACGCACTCCACATTAGGCTGGCCAGAAGATACTGAGGACCTTCGTTATTTCTATCCCACCTTGGTGATGGAGACTGGCTATGACATCCTGTTCTTCTGGGTTGCCAGAATGATTATGCTGGGATTGGAAGATACCGGGCAAGTTCCTTTCCACACCGTTTATCTTCATGGATTGATTCGAGATGAAAATGGTGAGAAGATGAGCAAACTGCGGGGGAATGTTATTGATCCAGTTGAAGCCATAAGCGAGTATGGTGTTGATGCGCTTCGATTTGCCCTGACCACAGGCACTGCTCCAGGCAATGACCTGAACCTTGGCCGAGGAAGGCTGGAGTCCGGCCGCAATTTCGTCAATAAATTGTGGAACGCCAGCAGATTTATTCTCCAGAGCATGGATACGGAAGCACTAAAAGGTCGGACAATACAAGCAGATGTCGTTGCGGGTGAAGCCAGGCAAACTCAAGGTTCACAGAGCATAGAGGACCGCTGGATTCACAGTAGGCTCAATCGTCTTATCGACAGCGTTAGCAAACTTATGGAAAGCTTCCAGTTTGGTGAGGCAGAGCAGCAAATATATGAGTTCATCTGGTCTGAGTTCTGCGACTGGTACATTGAAATTGCCAAGATACGCCTTAAGAGTGATGGGGCGACGCCTTC
>CAZCKW010000172.1:0-1948 GCA_964499375.1 uncultured Dehalococcoidales bacterium | reverse complement strand
TAAGGCTCTAAAAGCCAGAAAGGTCTTTTTCTCTCCTCCATGCGTGGCCTCAACGTATTCCGCAACAACAGGTATCCCAATTCTGATTCGCTCAGGCTCAGTAACATCCACACCCAGAATACGAGCAGTAACCTTGGCACCTTCGTCCAGCTCGACAACACCGCTGCAATACTGGTTTTCCTTATCAAATCCTTCTTCTACCATTAAAGGAGCACCAACAGCTATAACAGTATAGGCAGCAAGCTTCCCTTTCCCCTTCATCTCTACCAGTTCCATCTTGCTTCCCTGACATTCAGGGCATACAGGCTGCGGAGGAACGGAGATGTGTCCACAGTTTTCACATTTTGAGCCTTTTAACTTTTTCTCGCCAAGAAATCGGTGATAAGCCGAGCTATAAAATTCGTTTTCAGCAACTTCGGCGAACTTGTTATTTAAAGCCATCAGACTTCACCTTCTTTCGAATATGTTAACCACGACGGTGGTGCCATGAGCACCAACATTTTGTGTTAGTCCCAAATCAATATCCTGCTTCTTAACCTGCCTTAGTCCCGCCTCACCCCTCAGTTGCTTGAATACCTCAACAACCATACCTGTTCCAGATGCTCCCACAGGATGTCCCTTAGCCTTCAATCCCCCATCAGTGTTAATGGGTAGTTTCCCACCCAACCCACTTTCCCCTTCCCTGATTGCCCTGACCGCCTCGCCCGGTTCATAGAACCCCAAATCCTCCATTGCCAGTAATTCAGCTATGGTGAAGCAATCATGAACCTCCGCCATTCCTATATCCCCCGGGTCAACATCTGCCATCTCATAGGCCTGTAGCGCTGCCTTTCGAGTTGCCATAATCGAGGTCATATCCTCTCTACCATGTAGAAAATAATCGCTTGCCTGCCCGGTACCAGCTACATATATGGGTTTGTCTGTGAAATCTCTAGCTATTTCCTCTGCGACCAGTAGAACGCAGGATGCTCCATCACAAACGGTAGAGCAATCAAACAACCGCATAGGCCATGCTATGACCGGGTTTTGCCCCGGGTCGTGCAGGAATTCCATCTCATCAGCCCAGTGAGGCTCAGGTAATCCCTTCTTCACAGCCGAGGCGGCTCGTCTTTTAATAAAATCCGGGATGGAAGCATTAAAGTGTGCTTTCTGATTAAGACTACCATTGTAGTGATTTTTTATTCCTATCCTCATAAAATCTTCAACGGCAGTGCCATACTTTGCCATATGAGCTGTGGCCATGGTAGCGTAAATACCGGGGAATGTCTGGCCGGCCGGGATTTCAGTATCCGGGTCCAGTGCTGCAGCAAGAACTTCAGTCACATGGGTGGTATCCAGATTAGTCATCTTCTCCATACCACCAACCAGAACAATATCATATATACCAGAGGCTATGGCTATAACACCTTCCCTGAAGGCAACTCCACTAGCAGCACAAGCATCTTCAAATCTAATAGCAGGGATAGGGACAAGCCCAATGCGGTTGGCAGTAGCAGGGGCAACATGAGCCTGACATTCAAAAAGATCGCTGCTATAATTCCCCAGGTAAAAGGCTCCAATCTCTCTGGGATCAAACCCCTTATCAACTGAGCTTCTCAGTTCACTGTACGCCTCGACAAATAAATCCGTTGCCCTTACTCCTTCAGGGTAAACTCCAAACTTCGACAGCCCAGCTCCCACGACTGCTACACCCCGGCCCAATTTGCGTTTCATCTTAAGAATAACCTGCCTCCCTGGATTTCATTAACATAAGCGATATATTATCCGCCAATTATATAATCTTTGCTGATTTCAGAACAATAACTATCTCAAAAGACTGCCGCTTTAAGCTGCCTGGTTGATGCCACATGTTTGCTAACCTCTATACACCAGAGATAAAATAGGCAGGAGCAGCTATGGTAAAAGGTTTTATAAACTTAAACCGCTTCAAGTATGGCAAAGCAATAAA
>CAZCKW010000171.1:0-1949 GCA_964499375.1 uncultured Dehalococcoidales bacterium | reverse complement strand
CCAAAAGATAGCGAAGGTGCTGGGGCAAGTCGCCTGGTTCTATATCGGCTGGGTTAGCCACTATGCTGGCCCCTCTACCTAAAGAGTATAAGTGACAGCCGATAATAGCCTCCAGCCAAGGAATAACACCAGCAAATGCTACGCATTGAAACGTATCTCCATCCAACAATGGACTATCTTGATAAGCGCGTGCAGTGTCATCGACGACTTTCTCCGGGTCTAGCATTTCAGGAGTGAACTCTCCTTTTATATTCTCGTCATATATGCGCATTCTGAGAGGGCCTGGAACAGGCTCTGCCTCAACACGCAGTACTATCCCAGGTGAGTTATCCCAAAAGCGGCGATGGGACTGAAACATACCTGTTTTTTTTGTCGAGTTTCCTTTTTTCTGACAATTGCTATTCCTCCTTACTGCTCTCTACCATCCAAGATATTTTTCAACGTTCGGGTCCGCCCACAAGTAATAAGGTTTGTAACTACCATCCTCCAGCTTTGCCTGATGTTTGGCGATTTCTTCTTCATTAAGGTCTATCCCAAGACCGGGCGTCGAAGGAACCTCAATGTAGCCATTAACAATCTTGATGGGTGGCGTAACCGCCCATGGTGCCATCTGCTCGTGCTCAAGGATTAGGAAGGAAGGAATAGCCGCCGATATATGCACATTCACCATAGCCCTAACCGGGCCTTGAGCATTATGCGGTGCAACTTTAACCTGGTAAGCTTCACACATAGCACATACCTTCATGACTTCAGTTATCCCGCCAATGCCAGCATATTCCGGCATCATGATATCCATAGCTCCATTTTCCAGGTATTCCTTTAATTCTGTTTTTGAACTAAGCCCCTCCCCAGCAGCAATGGGTATATTAACATGGTCCGCGACCTTCTTCATTGATTTTACCACTCCCCTCGTAACAGGCTCTTCAAACCACATAAGGTTATATTTCTCCAACAATTTACCTATCCTGATTGCTGTGGAGGCATTAAACTTACCATGACATTCAACGAGTAGGTCTATATCATCTCCTACAGCATAGCGTATTGCTTCAACTCGTTCCACTGCTGCCATTATTTCATTTGGCCTATAATCATGATACCCATCTATCCCAGGCTCGAAAGGGTCAAACTTGATGGCAGTATAGCCCCCCTTGACCAGTTCTAAAGCATTTTCACCAAGCTCCTCTGGCGTATATTTTACAGCGCCCCAAGGCTCCCAAAAGAGATTATCCACCTTTTCATCAGGATAAGAATTCCAGGTCCCCCTCAGGTGAGGATAAACCCGGACCTTATCTCGGTAAAGACCACCCAGTAATTGGTAAACCGGGACGCCTAATTTCTTAGCCTTGATATCCCATAGTGCTACCTCTACGCCACTGGCCATGGCTCCGGCAACGAGCATTTTCCCCAAGATTCTTTCGATATTAAAGGGGTTCTCTCCCAAGATAATATCGCGTAGATAATTGACTTGTCCTTCGAGCATATCCTTTTCAATTACACGCCGAACTATGTTTTCACCCACTCCGGTCATGCCCTCTTCATTGGTGTAAACCTTTAGGAACTGAAAGTCCCCACACCAAAACGATTTTATATCGGTCACCTTTAATTCCGACAAAATAATTACCTCCTATTTATTTTAATAGCAAGCCACAGAGTTGTCACTTCACAAGATATCACCTCCTTTAGGGACTATTCCAATTATCTAACTAACTGCAGCCTAGACCTCAATAGGAATGTGGCCGTATTTTTCTATGAGGTCAACCATTCTACCCACTCGTTCAATTTTGCCATCGAAGGGTAAGTTGTCTCCCATCCCCACAATAAAGTTGTAGCCAGGAGATACCTCCTTGAAAAGATTTAGGACATAGTTGTCAAATTCCTGGTCACTGTATTGTGGTTCAAAGAGCATGGATGGCACCCCACCCCAGATAGTCACCTTATCACCCCATGCC
>CAZCKW010000170.1:0-1969 GCA_964499375.1 uncultured Dehalococcoidales bacterium | reverse complement strand
TCGAAAAAGGTTACTGCTCCACAGCTCGGACAGTGAGCCATGTAGCCCTTCTCGAGCTCAAAAACGGCTGCCTTTGATCCACAGTGACAGTCCAGGGTATATTCAGTTGCCTTCTTTTTTCGTTTATTCGCAGGCATTTTATTCTCCCAGATATAAATTAAGAGGTTCACCTTCCGGCCAATTCAGATACCGATAAATATCTCTATCGAATTGAAGGATCTGGTAACCGCAATGAGGACATGCTGCCGCCGGTTTATCCGTCCAGAAATGATGATTTCCTTTTGTCTTGTCAAAGAATCCGGCCACGGTATTGGCTGGATTAGCACAGCGCATGAAAAATACTTGAGTCCAGGTTGACAGGTTATCCAGAAGCCCGCATAAGGGGAAATATCTCCGGTGAAAACGCCTCAGGTCTTCCTCATAGGCAACATCGGCCTGCAGCTGCGCAAGAATATTCCTCATGTTGCCGCTTTCAGTACTTAGAGCCTTCTTTTGTGATTCAAGGCCTCTAATCTCGGAGATAACCCTTTCTCTTTCCTTGTTAGCTCCGTTATGAAGGTCATCCAGGTACTTGTTAAGTGATCCATGCTCCTTCAGTCCTTCGGCAAGCTTTTCCCTGGCGTTCTTATGCCCGGCGAATTCTCTGGATAAGTCTAGGGCGAGGTCGAGAGTGAAGCCGTGACTTTCCACTTCGGCCTTTAGCCGGCCGGCAGTCGTTACTTCTTCTTTAGTTACATCGGCCTGCTGGTAGGAGTTTTCGACTTTCTTGCCGATGAGCTGTTTTTCTTTCTCTATTTTCTTATTGAAGGCTTCCAGCTTCTTCTCTGCCGCGGCATACTCACTCTTGGTCTGCGCCATCTCCTGCCCGGCTTTTGCGATAGCTTTTCTCACCTGCTCATATTCCGTGTTGGACTGCTTTATCTGAGATACCAGGCTCTCTACTCTTTGCTCAAGTGCTGGCACTTCCTGTTCCAGCTTCGTCTTTTGCTCGTTTAGTTCCTCACAAGCATCAAGAGCTTCAGTGCAGGATATACCCTTCTCTTCCTCCAAACGGATCAATCCCTGAACCGCCTCAAGGTAGCCTGAACTGCCAATGTGCCTCTCAAGCTCCATCAGGCCTTCGAACTCGTCTTCGCTGAAGCCCGGGCAATGGATGCGGGCCATCCTGGTGACGTCTTTAACCTCATCGATAGTGAATTTCTGGTTCATGGCTAGTCTCCTCCTTTTCCCATCTGTAACGTTATCCGGATGGCTTCCTCCAGCGTCATATCTGCCCTGAGACGCGGTGCAGCAAGTCTCACCATCTCTTTAGCTTCGGCAGGTTGATAGGCCATGCTTTCCAGGACACTCACCAGATTGTCAGTGGTTACTATCTCTTTGTTCACCGGTACAGGTTGAGACGAGTCCTGAAACGCCAGTCCGAGCAAGCTTCCCGCCACCAGCGGCGCCACGCACCTGCCCTGGGCTCCGAATTGCCCCAGCCACGCTACAATCGATTGATACTTCAACATCTCCGTGAGTTCACTCACGAAATCATTAGGAATCCGGACTGGTTTGGCTCCCGGTACTTCCCAGGTAGTATAAACGGCATCTCTGGCTACTATAGCGAATCGTCCGAGGTCTTTTTCAAGGAGAGCATGGAGAAAAATCATCGGGATAGCCAGGGTTTCGGACTTGCCGACGCTTCCTGCCATCGTGACCAGGCGGGAATCCTGCGGTGTCCTCACTACAGCCGCGGCGACAAGGTATACGGTAATATCGATAATGAGCTGAGGGATGTCTTTACCTTCGTAATGGAGCTTTGGTACCGGAACAAACCACCGCTTCGCCCGCCAGGTTGCTTTACTACCGTACCTGCTTTTAACGGCGGCGCCGATAGACTTATCTGCTTCGCCACTGATTTTATCGTCAGCGGAGAGCGCCTCAAACATATCGAGGATATAGGTGTCAATACCGTCGACACCCGCTG
>CAZCKW010000169.1:0-1974 GCA_964499375.1 uncultured Dehalococcoidales bacterium | reverse complement strand
ATAAGGGAAGTATATCGTAAGCTTTTAGAGACTGACCTCTCTATCAAGACAGGGAAATATGAGGGTGGGCTGGCACTCAATATCCTGATTGCTGAACTGTGCCGGCGAGACAGGGTGCAGGGAATTCACTCCGGTCAGGCTTGACCCGTTTGTGGGTGGGGTGTTACAATTTCTTATTAGCCTTTCAAATTATCTAATCAATAAAGCTACTTACTATCCCCTTAGAATCGGAATTAGCAGGGAGGCAGAATGGCAGCAGGTCAAGGGAGCGCTAGTGCCCGATTAGAAGAGTTGTGCCGCCAGGGATTATCGCAAAGAAGGCTGATTCTGGCTAGTAATCGGGGTCCCGTTGAATATCACCTCGCCAAGAATAAGCAGCTTCGCTCTCGCCGCGGTAGCGGTGGCGTGGTTACTGCGCTTAGTAGCCTGGCTAAGTATGTGGAGCTTGACTGGATTGCCAGTGCTATGGGAGAAGGAGATAGACAGGCGGCACGAAGGGCACAGGGGGAACGCTTTAAGATACCGCTGGCCGATGAGAACCTGTATCTCCGCTTTATTGTTAGCCACAGAAATACATATCACCAGTATTACAGCATCATTTGTAATCCACTTCTCTGGTTTCTTCAGCACTACATGTGGAACTCATCTCGTACTCCGAATGTAGACCATACTATCCATGCTGCCTGGTATAATGGTTATGTGCCGGTAAATCAGGCTTTTGCTCAAGCAATTGTTGATGATGCAGCGAAAAGTGAACTGCCACCAATAGTAATACTGAATGATTATCACCTCTATTTAGTCAGTGATTATATTCGGAGGCAGATGCCGGATCTGGTAATCCAGCACTTCATTCATATTCCCTGGCCGTCACCGGGTTACTGGCAACTGCTGCCAAGCTCTATGCGAGAGACAATCCATAGAAGTTTATGCACCACTGATATTATAGGCTTGCAGACAGGGCGATATGTGCTTAATTTCCTTCACTGCTGCCAGGCATTTATTGACGAGGCTGAGGTAGATTATAGACGGCAAACCGTTCGAATAAATGGGCATACTGTCCAGGTTAAAGCCTATCCCATATCTATTGATGTTGACAGTCTTAAAAAGATTGTCTCCTCCACCAAGCTAAAGGAGTATGATAAGAAATTGCGGCCTCTTTGCGGTGAGCAGACCATAGTCCGTGTCGATAGAGCTGAACCCAGTAAAAATATCATTCGTGGCTTCAGGGCATTTGATATGCTGCTGGAGCGATACCCCCAATTCGTTGGAAAAGTCAAGCTTATAGCCTTTCTAGTCCCTACCAGAACCCATATTAAGCTGTATCAGAGGTATACGCAGGAAATTAATCAGCTGATTGAAGATATAAATAATAAGTATCGGACTGAAGAATGGCATCCCATTGATTCCTTTTATGAGAATAACTACCTGCAGGCTGTAGCCGGTATGCGTCTGTATGATGTCTTGCTGGTGAATGCAGTTATTGATGGCATGAACCTGGTGGCTAAAGAAGGGCCTACGGTCAATAACCGTGACGGAGTCCTGATATTATCAGAGACGGTTGGTGCCTGCGAGCAATTGGGGCAGCACGCTCTGACGGTGGCGCCTACTGACCTGGAAGGGACAATGCAGGCACTGTATAATGCTTTAAGTATGCCTGCTGACGAGAGGCATAAACGGGCTATGAGCCTCAAGGAATCAATTGAGGAAGAGGACATTACCCACTGGCTCTGGCACTTATTAAGGGATGCGGTTAATCTAGCTCAGGAACGGTCTGAGTGAGCCACTTGAGAAAACGCTCTACATCATCTACCCCGTTCAGAGTAAAATCAGTCTCCTCAGTCAGCTTTTCGGGCATTTCCTTACTGGTGATACCGATGGCAAAACCCTGAAAGTCCAGATTGCGGGTGGCAGCGCGTATAGCTCTAAAGGCATAAATATCAGTAACATCATCGCCCAGATAGATACCACCTCGCA
>CAZCKW010000168.1:0-1985 GCA_964499375.1 uncultured Dehalococcoidales bacterium | reverse complement strand
TAGTCAACTTCTGGCAAATCAGATGCGTCCCCTGCCGCAGAGAAATGCCTTATATACAACAGGTATATGAGGCATGGCAGAGCAGGGGGCTGTTGGTGATGGCTATTAACATAGGCGAGAGCTCTTCTCAGGTCAAGGAATTTATGGAGAGTCAAGGGCTTTCGCTCCCTGTGCTGCTTGACAGTGGAGGAGAAGTTGCCGGGAAGTATAATATCCGGTTTATTCCTACCACCTTCTTCATCGATAAAGACGGCATAATCCAGGAGAAGGTAATTGGTTCATTCCCTGACAAGACACAAATAGAGGATAAGCTTGGCAAAATTGTTCCATAGATAGTTTATTCTGATTTCCAAGACTCGTAAATAAAGAGGAGCGAGGATATGAGTGATATTTTAGATGAAGCTTATGCCGTGGTTCAGTGTAAGGAGTGTCCGTGGTACAAGGCTTGCGTGTTACCGATGCGGTTTACTGCTGAAGATATCCGCCGCCAGTTGGAATCGGCCCCGGGGGTGAATATTTCACAACAGGCTGACCTTGGTATGCAAAATCTCCTGTCCAGTATGGCAAGTGCTGCCCAGAGCTCGTTGCTGGAAGGCTGCCCTATTTTTATTAACCGATTGCGCTCTGACCCCGAGCTTGCCCGCAAGTTAAAGGAGATTATGCAGAACTGGGGCAAGGCAGAGGATTAGCAGGTCATAATAATAGCCTGGTGCTTCGAGGCAGTGCCTGGCACCAGGCTATTATTATACTTATATCTATATTATACTCTGGTACGGAGAACTACTTTAATTTATCGCCCCATTTAGCCTTTACTTTAGCTACAATTTCCGGGTCACCTACAGTAATAGGCACCTTGTCACCCCAGAATTCATACTCCTCTCTTGGCATAGTTGCATCAATGCCCAGTCCTGTCTGCCATCCCCTCTCTCTGAGTGAAGCAGCAGGATCCAGCCACTGTCCAGCTTTCCTGGGTGCTATGAGAACATCACGGTCTGCTTTGACTCTGGTGGAAAGTGCCCAGTGGACGCTCTCGTAGTCCCATATGTCTATGTCTTCGTCAACTACAATCACATGCTTGTACCGACCGTAGGTTCCACCCCAGACGGCATCTATGACCTGCTGGGGATGTCCCTTAAACAGCTTTTTAATCTTGACTATGGCTTCATAGGCGACATTGCATCTTAAGTCAATTATGCCGGGTACCAATTTCTTCAGGGTTCGTAATGATTCTGCCTGGCTTGTTCTGCCATTAGTAAAGAAGCTTTCTGATGGATACCACTGCTCACGTGTTCCCTGGTAGCGCGGATTTTTCCTGTGGGTTATTAGTTTTATCTCAAAGACGGGTAGGTCACGTGCCTCGCCGTAGTGTCCTGTGTATTCACCAAACCACTCTGTACTCTCATGTTGTCTAACCCCGGGATACATAAGTCCCTCGAATATCCACTCGGCAGTGGCTGGCACTTCAATATCGATGGTCTTACACTTGACCATTTCCAGAGGCGCTTGCCTCAGGGCTCCAGCCAGATGGAACTCATCTATGTCAGGTGGTGTCCTTGTAGCCGCCACTATTTCTGTGATTGGGTCAGTGCCAGTTACAACTGCCATAGGCATCGGCTTACCAATTTGCTCATATTTCATATAGTGCTGGCGCCCATGTGTATATTCAGGTGCTCCCCATCCCAGTTTATTTTTTCCCTGGGTTTCCATTCTGTATATGCCAGCGTTTTGTGCACCTGTATCAAGGTCTTTGGTGATTGAGACGGACAAAGTGCCGGGGAAAGGACTCTTATCGAGCTGATGCCAGTGTACATTGCATATCTTGTTCAGGTCTATATCTGCCTCTTTAATGGTTTCCTCTTGACATGGTGCGCTCTTCACCATTACAGGAGGTATTAATTTCTCAGTCCTTCTTATCCACTCGTCATTAAAATCGCTCCAATTTTCAATGCCAAGTGACCACAGGAACCTGTTATCTGAGGCTATCA
>CAZCKW010000167.1:0-1993 GCA_964499375.1 uncultured Dehalococcoidales bacterium | reverse complement strand
GGTCAACCACCACATTGCCCTCTTCGCTGGGCGTATCCACAACAGACCACTCCATTTCGTCAGGGCTGGCCGAAACTACTCCAGCCCCGGCGAAAAAAAACAGTCCTGAAGAGGACATTAACAGTATCAACCCCAAAAATAGCGCTAAAAGCTTCTTCTGAATCACTATCTCTATTTTAGCTGTTTTTACATCGTCATCAACCAACAGTATTCTTTTACCTGCCATGGTTGAACACCTCGATAATTGGAAACATTTAACTAATGCTATAGCATAAATGTTAGGAAATTATTAATATGCGTGGGCTTTTTTAGCTAAACTAAATTACTGGCAAGAAAGGAGAGGAGGATATCCTCCCCCTCTCCTGCTGGTAGTCCAGCCAGAGTGCCGCTACTAGAAGCTCTGGTTAGATATTCTGTGGGGGAAATGGTCCCTGTGGGGCACGCAGTCCGTCTGGGCTAGCTGGGGAATTTGATTGACCACGACCCTGTAGTCCTCCACGTCCCCTGAAGCCAGATCTAATCGGGAAGTCGGGCTTTGACTCCCACCACTCCAGGTACTGGTCAGCTTGTTCCTGGGTTATCTCGCCCTGGTCTACCAGGTCCTGAAGATGGCTCTGAAAGGCTTCAATCCGCATCTCGCTGGAGGCCTGGGTAAAGGCGTCTTTCAGTTGCTGCGTATCAATGGCAACGCCCGTGTTCTCCAGGTAGATTTCAGAAACTCTCTCTAGCAGGGCCTCACCTTGAGCCGCGGGATGGCTCACATCCTCATCGCCCGTCTGGGCAAGGACCGCACCACCTATTCCCCCGACCAGCACCACAGTGGCTAACAGAGCACCAATAATAAACTTCTTGCTTTTCCACATTTCGGTATTACCTCCTTTCTGTATATTATCAGCTGATGATTAAGATAACGATAACATCCGGATATTAAAATCCTGTTAAGATTAAAGCAGGTCAGAGTTTTATAGCGTTTTCGTTGAAATACGTCTTATTTGTAAGATGTATCTTATGTTATTTTGAAGGATTTTCTGCGGCGGGCAATAATCCCTTCTCTGAAATCAGATTATCAAGTGCCCTGTGCAAGTCATCCAGGGGACCGTCGTTGTTAAGCGAGTAGTCTGCAAGGAGGGCAGCATCCTTAATATGAAATAGCTCTTCCTCTGCCTTGTCCTGGCGTATGAACCGTTCATAACTGTCAGGGTCTCTTTCTTCACCCCGTTTACGCGACCTGGTATAGCGCACATAAGGGTCTCTTACATTCACATAAATTAAAACGAAGTCTTTCTCAAAAGCATTCTTTAATTCAGCTATGTCTTCGGGTGACCGTATTCCAGTTATGCCGGCAATTTCCCAGCCGTTTTTGCGTATCCGGTCTGCTATAAGCCTTATGAAATGGCCTTCGCCGAACTCATGGAAATATCTCTCCGAGATATCCTGCAGATTGGTTCTGGTCGGTTCCAACCCTTCTCTAGAGGCAATTTCTCTCACTATATCTCCGGTTGACAGAGAGGGAACGTGATAGCGGCTATTAAGATGGTTGATAACTTCGTCTTTACCCGAGCCATTTTGTCCTGCAACTCCGATAACTCTCATGTATGTTGTCCTTTCATTACATACCCCTGTTTTACAAATAATGAGCGCTCGTCCTAGCTTATCAAAAATTGCTGCAATTGCCAAAACCAAATTCGAAGTACTGGGGCTACAATTTTATAGCAGGCTCATCCTGTATCGGGGGTGGTGTTGGTTGTTGTGCGGTTCCGGGTTGCCTTTATATCTGGAATCCTGCAAGTGCAGGACTAATACCTGATTAAAAAGATGCTAATGGGTGATTCCCATTAACTTGGCGGGGTGCCATTTTAAGTAGACTATGTGTTAGCGGGGAATTAATTGCTTGCACCCGCTCCCAGCAAAGCAGTACGTAGAGTCTTCCTGGCACGGGATAGTAATCCCTCAACTGATTTTACAGACTTGCCCATGACTCGGCTTATCTGCA
>CAZCKW010000166.1:0-1996 GCA_964499375.1 uncultured Dehalococcoidales bacterium | reverse complement strand
TAATTCTCTGTCAAGTGCAATTTAAAGGTGATGGGTTAGCCGGCGGACTACGTAGCTATGGGCATGAGGTAACTGTTGGTGGGGCAAACCTGGGGGGAGGGCATTTGGGGAGGCGATTGGGGAGGGCAATCAGACTTTTTATTAAGGAAGCTAGTAAGCCTGAGCTCATCATATTAGACGGCGCTCAATATGATAGAGAAATAGCCATGCTGGTGCATAGAATAAAAGGCATACCGTTGGTTTTATACCTTGGAGGATATCTCCCAAAAGAATATGAAGAGGACTCAAGTGTAAGCTTTTCAAGAGTGATTAGCTGGTTTGTAATGAGCCGTCTTATAGACAACTGCGCACACATCGTTTATAAGAGCCAGTGGCTTAAGGATAGGTATCTCAATACCCCCAGGCTTACCATAATCAAGGATAAGCCCTGCAGCGTAATCCGTGGTAGTCCCGACCCATTTTTTTATCCGGCTTCAGCCAAATCTTACTCCAAATCAAGTAAGGAGCTAGTCCTGTGCCACGCCGGGAATTTTGGCTATCAAGATAAAGCAAAAGGTGTATTGTTGCTGCTTGACGCCTATTCTCAGATGCTGAAGTCTTTCCCTGCTCTCCGCTTTTATATCTGTGGTGATGGCAGGCACAGGCATATTTTGCAAGAAAGAGCCAGCCAGTTAAATCTAAACGGTAAGGTTGTATTTACCGGCAAAATCGGCTGGGAAGAGCTAAGGGAGCATTATCGCCGCGCAGATGTTTTCCTTTACTCCTCGTTTCTTGATGGCTGTCCGACAACAGTATTGGAGGCTCAGGCCTGTGGCACACCAGCCATTGTTACCACTGGTTCAGGAGCCGCTGAACTGGTAGCAGATGGGATTTCGGGAATTGTGTGTCAGCCAATAGTATCCAGCCTGGTAGAATCAATTACCCACCTTATCCAGAATCCTGACATCCGCCAGTCTATGGCGATTAAAGCCACAGAGCATATCCGAAACAACCTCTCGTGGAAGAACACCGCGGCTAAATTCAATGAGGTAATAGCTAGCCTAAATCATTAGCTCTAGAATTTTACCGGGACCTTTGAAATAATGAACCTATACTTGCCAGACTTCGTAGGAGGAATCTGGCTAACAAACCGTAGGTTGAGTTTTATGTTGCTTCCAACGTAAGTCTGCATCAACTTGAGTATTTGCTCAGTATGTTCGTCTGTGTATTTATCTGTCCTCACAATTTTGATGGTAAGTTCACCTTCAGTCTCCTGCACTAGCTGATATTGTTTGATAGGTAAATCCTTAAGAAGATGGGGAATCATAAGTGTCGTAGTCATTTTGTCACCAAATACCAATATATCAGCAAGCCTGCCTTCAATTGAATGCATCAAGGGCAAGCCCCGGCCACAGGAGCATTTTTCGCCTGAAGGCACGCCTAAATCCCCATTCTCATATCTGATAAAAGGCATAGCATAGTTATGAAGGTCGGTTACCAGAATTTTGCCGGTTTCTCCCGGTGGAACAGGTTTATTATCCTTAATGAATTCAAGAACTACATTCTCTGCTGAGACGTGATAACCTTTGTGCTGGGGGCACTCAGCTGCCATCGTTGATACCTCCCGGGAGCCATAAAAATCAAAGACCTCACAGTTAAAGACTTCCTCAATTAGCTGCCTCTGCTCCTGAAGTAGTTTCTCAGCCTGAGTTATAACTGCCCTTGGTTTGATAGTATAAATCTGCCTATACTTTAAATATTTAGCAAAAAGGTGAGCTGCGGAAGCATAGGCGATGATTACCTTCGGCTTAAATTTTGCCAGCTTTTGAGCGAATTCCTCCATCCGCTTTTCAGACATATCAAAGGCATCCAGGTAAGCGGTTCTAAAAATCAGGTGCGAAATCTTATTTGATAAATTCGCCTGAGCTGATAAATCTCTCTGTGAACCCCACAGATAAGCAACCTTATCCCCCCATTCGTATCCATACCAGTAATAAGCACGCCAGGCGGCGCCTGC
>CAZCKW010000165.1:0-2017 GCA_964499375.1 uncultured Dehalococcoidales bacterium | reverse complement strand
AAATAAGCCAGACGACAACAGCGAGTGCTATGGCGTGGATGAAGGCATCACAGGAAGCAATAAGCAGGGCTGAGGAAGCAAGTAAATCAGCCCAGGAAGCAGCTGAACAATCAATAAGGGCATCACAGGAAACAATAAGTAGGGCTGAGAAAGTGAGCGAATCGGCTAAGAAGGCTGCTAAAGAATCGGTAAGAGCGAGCAAAGAAGCTACTGAAGCATCCAAAAGAGCAACTGCAGAAGCGGCAGAGATGTCAGTAAGGGCATTTCAGGAATTAATGGGCGGCACTGGTAAAATAGATAAAACTGGTAAACAGATAGCCAAGCAAGCTGCCGATATCACGATGAATATACCCCGGGTAGATGACGTCAATTATGAGGAAGCAGATGAAGCTTTCGAGGATAAAGCCGAGTCGTTAGCAAGGACCTTTGGTGAATCACTAAACATAGCAGAGGTTGACATAAATAAAGATAAAGAAGCCAGGGATGTTAAGAGAAGGATGGATACCCGTTTGAAGTACTTGGCCAGGATGTATGCGTCTAATAAGGACCGGGGTTTTGAGGAAGAGGAGGAAGAGGATGAATAGACTTAAAAAAGTATGTATGGCAACAAGCTGTATTAGCATATACTATTACGGTGGACAGCAACCGGTTTTAAAATGTGTTACTGGTAAATAAAGTTGGGAATCAGGATTTGTGGAGGTATTTTTTCATGGTCAGTGAAAAGGAACAGATAAAAAGGGCTGTTAAACAAACAGAAGAGCAATCCTTGGAACCGGAAGCTATGGTTCCTGAGCAAATTACGGACCCTTTTAGTGAAGTTCTGGGACAACTTGAGATAGCTCAAACAGCCTATGTGGAAGCTCAAAGAAAGGCAGCTACAGCTTATCGGGAAAGAGAAAGGCAAAGGGAGAAGCTTTATAAAGTAGCTGAACAGAAGGCTGATACTATCTGCGAAGAGGCTTTAGGGCAGGCTTTGAAAGATCGTCAAAAGGCTGAGTTCGAAGCCGAAGAAGCATATAAGAAGGCCAGAGAAAAAGCCGTGGATGTTTACCAGGAGAGTGTAAGGCAAGTGCTAGGGGAGCGTAAGGAAGCCATAGAGCAAGCCTGGAATATTTCGAGAGAAACTTCAGAGCAAACCTGGAAGATCTTCCACGGTGATAAGGCAAAGTAAGTAAGCCCGGGCTTACTAGCGCATTTTGTATATGGCTTTAGGTTGGTTAATTACAGTAATGAGGGTATGTCTTTGAAAACCTCGTCAATTCCTCTGTGTTCATGCTCTGTCTCTCCACGCCTTCTCCTGGTAAGAGAGATATAATTGATAGTTTTAGTAAAATACCCCATCACTTTCCTTGAGTTAACAAGGTCAGATAGAACAACGGTAACACTCAATAAGCCCTTATCCCTGGGATAATCACCACTCCGTATTATAGCCTCGGTAGCTATATTCTTTAAAGAGGATGAGAGTTCGTTTATCAGATCCATATTCATTTCTTCAGGTGGTCCTGTCAGGAGATACAGGGCTCTTCTGGCATCGGCAGCGTTGCACTTGAGCGATAACTCGCCGATAGCTTTATCCATCGCTTGGGCTCCCTTTTGGGTACTGGTAACTTTATCTCTAAAGTGGATCTTGTCTTCACCGAGAAGCCTGATCCGTGGTAGCTTTACTTCGCCATAGCCAATGACCGACCATCCGGCCAGAGTCTGTATGATGTCTCCAGCATCGAGCACTTTTGACCCGATATATTTGGAGTTTATTTCTTCTCCGGCGCAAAGTAGGTTATAAAAGGGCTTAACTACCTGATAGTTTATTTTGGCCAGGTTGTTACTAATAGGTACGTTTTTTTTAATAAATCTTTGATTATCGACCAGAAATACAGCGTCGGCAATCAGGTAGGAAGATTTAAGGCAGGTGCCTACATTATAAATAGACCTTTCCTCGGTCATCTCTTCATATCTAAAGGGGAGAACTATCAGGTTATATACCGGTTTGTGGATATAACGCTCTTTTAAGAGTTGT
>CAZCKW010000164.1:0-2024 GCA_964499375.1 uncultured Dehalococcoidales bacterium | reverse complement strand
CTATATTATAGAAACATCAGCGAAAGAGTAAATCATCTGGCACCATTTTTAAAGCTGGATGATGACCCTTATCTGGTGATATTAGATGGAAGATTGTTCTGGATTCAGGATGCATATACTATCACCGACCGTTATCCTTATTCTGAGCCCATTGAGAAAGGGCTAAATTATATTCGAAATAGCGTCAAAGTTGTTATCGACGCCTATAATGGTAGTACCACTTTTTACATTGCTGACCCGGATGACGCTCTAATACAGACATACCAGACAATCTTCCCCAAACTGTTCGTCCCCATAGAGCAAATGCCAGAGAACTTACGCTCTCACCTCCGTTATCCCGAGGGCATGTTTGATATCCAAGCCTCAGTTTACCAGAGCTATCATATGAGTGACGCCCGGGTTTTTTACAACAAGGAGGACCTATGGGCTGTGCCCAGAGAGATTTACGCCGGTGGAGAACAGATTATGGACCCCTACTATATCATCATGCGCCTTCCCGACGAGGAGAAAGAGGAGTTCATGCTCATATTACCCTTCACTCCAGTAAATAAAAATAATACCATTGGCTGGCTTGCTGCCCGCTGCGATGGAGAAAATTATGGAAAGCTTCTTGCCTACCATTTTCCCAAGGAACGGCTAGTGTACGGTCCAAGTCAGATCGAGAACCGAATTCAGCAGGATACTATAATCACCGAGCAACTTGCTCTGTGGGGTCGCGGTGGTTCTCGAGTAATTCGCGGCAACCTGCTACTGATTCCATTAGGCAAATCCAATCTATATGTCGAATCGGTTTTTCTTCAGGCAGAGGCTGGGGGACTTCCAGAGCTAAAAAGGGTCATTGTTGCCGCTGGTGACCAGATAGCCATGGAGCCTACATTGACGGAAAGCCTGGCAGCTATCTTTGGTGAAGAAACGGTTCCTACTGAACCCGTCACACAACCATCAACACCAGCAGAACCAGAGGAGGCGTTAAGTACAGAGATAGCCAGTTTAATTAATGAGGCTCAGCAGCATTATGACAATGCTCAGCAGTATCTCAGGGCAGGTGATTGGGCTGGATACGGTAGAGAACTGGACGCATTGAAGGTTGTACTCAACCAACTAGCGGCACTCACTGCTCAATAGAATAATTAATCTTTCATTCTTATAAGCTGTCCAATTATGCAATATTGCTATTTCTTTAGCTTTTTTACTAGAAATGCAATATTCTTACCGAAATTCCAGACAGCGGTAAGCCCTTCCTGGTCCTTTCCCACATCCTCCTTATTTCTGCCAAAAGTAATATTCCAATATGTGGAACCAGGCACATAGAATCCCAGTACGTGAAACCAGTAGGTAATTTGAGCCAGGGTAAAATTCTGACCAGCGCGGCGGGCAACTACCAAAGGACCACCCACCTTCCCATCAAATGGCCTACCATTATTATAAGCAATATAACCAGCCCTTTCCATAAATGCTTTCAATAGCGATGTTGCTGAGCCAAAGTAAACTGGTGATGCCAGTATTATGGCGTCAGCCTCCTTCATTTTCGTGTATATCGGAAATAAGTCGTCATCTATCGGGCATCTTTCTTCATTCTTACAGGTCAAGCAAGCATTACAAGGACGTATATCCAGGTTGGCTAACTTTATTAGCTCCGTCCCTATCCCTTCTTCCTCTATTGCCGTCAGGGCATGTCCGGTAATAGCTTCAGTATTACCATTCTCTCTAGGGCTGCCAACAATACCAATAGCTCGCATGTTCTCACTCCTTGTAGCTCTACTACTGTATTAATAGCCTATAAAAAACAGCTATCGTTGCTTACCACACTTAACGGTGTAAAATTATATGCTTCACCACCCCAAATGACAAAGAGCTGTACTCGTCCACATTATTATTGATACCCCACCTCCTCTACTGTCGTTGCGAGGGGCCAGCCCTACTGTCTTTGCGAGGAGCGCTAGCCCCGAAGCAATCTCCACACCTCACACTGTCTTTGCGAGGCAGCTCTGCTGCCGTGGCAATCTGGTGGGGCGAGATTGCCA
>CAZCKW010000163.1:0-2034 GCA_964499375.1 uncultured Dehalococcoidales bacterium | reverse complement strand
CTTGGCTCTAGGAAAATCAGCCAGACTGGGAACGAGGTCATTCTCCTCCAGAGCGCCAAGGATGAATTCAAAGCAAGGGTCGTCGCCGAGGATAAAATCCTTTATTAGCTTCTCAGCGATTACCGGGTTGACATGCCCGTAGCATATGGAGGGGTACCCCGGTTTTCTGATAATCACTATCGGCTCAGTATAGCAGTGACCCATGCAGCCAACCTCAATTACCGGACAGTCTAATTTCTGTTTCTTAACCTCATCCCTGAACGTCTGCAATACCTCCATGGCTCCAGCCGCTCGACCGCAGGTAGCCGTACCCACCATGATTACTGGTTTACCAGTATCCCATAATTCCTGCCACAGGACTTCGGCATAACCCTTTATCTCCTGAAAAGCAGAGACTATAGCTGGCAGCTCATCTACTTTCAATGGCTCTCCTTCTTTTCCCGTTGCTGTTCCCGTTCGCGCTCGAAGGCGAGCAGTATACCATCTACCTTAGTAGGCTCTACCTTGCCTTCCGGCCTATCATCGACTACCGTCACCGGTGCCATGGTGCAGCAGCCAACACAGGCCACTGTATCCAGGTCAAATTCACGGTCATCTGTAGTTTCACCGGAACCGATACCTAACCGCCTCTTCCAAGAATCAAGAGTGATATAGCCACCCTTCATATGACAGGCAGTTCCCAGACATACCCTTATTGAGTGCCTCCCCGGAGGGTTGAGGCGGAACTGATTGTAAAAGGTAACCACGCTATACACGTCTATGTCCGGTATGCCAAGAAACCCGGCAATTTCCAGCATGGCTTCTCGGGGGAGGTAGCCCAACTTGCTCTGGACTTTCTGCAAAATAGGAATAAGGTTCCCCCGCTTTTTACCGAACTTTTTTAATATCCGTCTGGTTTCCTGCTTAATTTTTTCCTTTTCTTCAACCATAATATTCGTCTGGGAATTCAGCGTTGTGCATATTTTTACTTAAACATTCATATTGCCACTAGTTCATATTTTTGCCAACTACTATTACGGTAAACCCGGCTTCAGCAGAATAACCGCTTCGTGGCGATTCCATACGATCTACCTTTCCCGGTTTTTGTAAAAGCGTGGAAACAACTTTCTCGATCAAAAAGCCTGCCTCTTCCAATAGTCTTACCACTTCATCATAACTGTGGATGGTAGCGTATTTATAGAAAAGATGCCCCTGCTGCTTCTTCTGTTGATAAAATTTACCCCAAGGACTCTCCTTTAAAACCACGCCCAGTGCTATCCTCCCACAGGGCACCGTAATGCGGTGAGCTTCCTTTAAAACATCCGGTGGTGAATCACAAAAGCAGAGAGTAGTAATCAAAAATACCACCCCGAAGGACGCATCCATAAAAGGCAGCTGTTCTCCTTTGCCCAGATAGGCCATTATCCCTCGTCTTCTGGCTATTTCCAGCATCCTGATTGAGGGGTCTAACCCGCTCTCTATACCCAAAGCCCGGGCAAAGCGGCCACTACCTACTCCTATCTCAAGCCAGGGCTTGGGCAGGGAAGGCAATACTTCCTGAAAGGCTCTCACTTCAATAGCGAAGGCGAGTTTTCCCTCCTCTTCGAACCAGGTATCGTAGGCCGAAGCCAAGCCATCAAAAGGCAATACTCCCCTGTCAGCCGGTTCAATTCCCATGGTATTCCTTACTTCTCCCTATACTGCTGATAGTATCCTTACAGATACAACCCGGCTCTGGTTAGTGCCAGCATGTATTGCCCTAAGAAAGGGCATCGTTCACAATTTCAGCAATATCTTTTACTATTAATTTTTCGCCCAAGTCTTCTTCCTTTAACGCATCCTCAAGCATAGTCATACAAGAAGGACAGGCTACCGCCAAAATCTGCGCCCCGGTATCGCAGGCTTCCCTGACTCTAATTCTACCAGGGCTATTTTCCCCACCGTGAAGAAAATCGGTATAAAAATTCCCGGACCCACCACCACAACAAAAAGAATTTTCTCTATTTCTCTCCATCTCTACCAGTTCAATTCCGGGGATACTTTGTAGAATCTCCC
>CAZCKW010000162.1:0-2081 GCA_964499375.1 uncultured Dehalococcoidales bacterium | reverse complement strand
CCAAGGTTGAGGTGGCATTAGCCAAAGGCAAAAAGTTATATGACAAGCGAGAGTCTATAATCCGCCGTGAGACAGAAAGGGAAATAGGGCGAGCCCTGAAAAGACAAAAGGGCGTGAGGAGATAGTTTTTATTTAAGTCGTCTAACCTCATTAAACAGGCAGGTAAAAATATAAAAACTGAATAAGGAGAACACCAATGAAAGCCGTGGTTACTACAGGGGAAAAAAGGGGTATTGTTATCAAGGATATACCCAAACCCCAAGTCCAACCGGGCACACTGCTACTCAAGGTTAGATACTGCTCTATTTGTGGCAGTGACCTTGAATACCTTGACGGTTGCTTTGAATATTTTAAATCGGGAGTGGGAGAACTGCATGCTGGGGCTATCCTGGGTCATGAGTTCTGCGCAGAGGTAACCGAGGTAGGCGAGGGAGTTAAAGGATGGTCCATCGGCGACCGCGTTACAATGAGTGGATTTCAGCAGAGCTGTGGACAATGCTATTTCTGCCAACGCAGACTATATCACCTGTGCTTAGGTGTTGCTGGAATACGAGCTATAGCTGATATGGACGCAAGGCCAATAGGCTATGGAAATAGTCTCGGAGCAATGACTGAGTACTTTATAAGACCATCGACCTCTGTTCTAAAAGTGCCCGATAGCGTATCAGATGAAGAAGCGGTGCTGGTTGAACCACTTTCTAATGGTGTAAGTGCAGTTAAAGCTGCTAAACTAACGCTTGGAGATACGGCTGTTGTCATTGGAGCCGGTAAGATTGGCCTGGGAACAATGCTGTGTGCCAAGGCTGCCGGGGCAGCTCCGGTGATTGTCGTCGATGTAGCTAAGTCCCGCCTGGATAAGGCTATAAAGATGGGTGCTGATGCAGTTATAAACGCCAAGGAAGTTGATATGGTCCCCGAGGTGGTAAAGCTTACTGGGGCTGGTCCGGATGCAGTCCTTGTTTGCGCCCGGGAGGGAGCCGTCCTAAACCAATCTGTTGACATGGTCAGGCGCGGTGGTATCATAGTACTGGTTGGGTTCGTACCGTTAACGGAAGTAAACCCTGGGATGTGGGTGTGGAAGAATATAAGGGTTACAGGAATCTATAAATTCTCGCCATTGAGCATCTCTATAAATCTAATGGCACATAAGCGAGTGAATGTTAAACCGCTTATCTCCGAGATAATACCACTGGAGGAGGCTCAGAGGGCCTTTGACTCCATGTACAGCGGAAAAAATATAGTTGTTCTACTGAAGCCGTAAAGAGTTACAATATAAGCGGGAGTCTACCATCCGTTTTGAGACAGAAAGAGCGATAGGATGAGCCTTAAAAAGACAAAAACGGTAAAAAGTGATGGTTTATATGAGTAGTGACGAGGTGGTTATTAGACCATATATAACCTATCCTAGTGCAACTGATACAGTGGAGACGCATCGGATGGGAGAAGTAGTCAACAAGTGCTACGTCAATGAGCCCGGTCAAGTTAGCTTTGGTGTCATCGATTACGTCCCCGGATGGTTCATCGCCCTACATAGTCATGAGACCTGGGAACTTATCATTATTGACAGCAGTTCCGAAGGACCGGGGTATACCTTCTTTGATGGACGCTGGTGGAGAGCTGCCCCGGGAAGTGCAGTATTTATCCCAAAGACATACTCCCACGCCTGGTCTTCTGGTAATGAAAAGGGCTTTAAGATGCTGTGGATTTATGGGGGCTCGCATCGGGAAGCAGGCCGCACTTACCATGTGGATCCCGAGGCTTTCAAACCCATCACACCAGTTGAAGAAAGGAGGGCTCCTATTTGGACATCTGAAGCGGCACGGTCCGCTTCTTAAAAAGGCAAAACATGAAAGGAGGTGATATTATGAAGAGAAAGAGAAGAAGCGATGCAAGAGTAGGGTCAATAGAACAAAGAATAAAAAAGAAGACAGACATCCCAGTAAAGATACTTAATCCAGACGGTTCTGATGCTCGGAGTGATAAAAAATTAGGCACCCTACGTAAAGAATTTAATAAAAAGAAAACTTAATAAATGGGGACGCACGGGCTCGACAGGGAGAGTAGACTACAGGATTGCAAGC
>CAZCKW010000161.1:1362-2082 GCA_964499375.1 uncultured Dehalococcoidales bacterium | reverse complement strand
CGGGAAAGCGAGGAGAAATACCGCATAATGGCTGCGACTGTGAACGACGGTGTATTCACTTTAGACCTGGAGGGCAAATTTAGTTACTTCAATCGGAAATTTGAAGAAGTTAGCGGTTGTACCCAGGAGGATTTGATAGGGCAGCATTTCAGTAAAATCGTTGCGCCCGAATATATCAAATCAACCGTTGCCCGTTTCAGGCGAGGGATTTCAGGCGGAGAAATCCCTCTCTACGAGATTGAGTTGTTATGTAAGGACGGGAAGAGAATACCCATAGAATTAAATATGAAATCGATGTTGGATACCAAGGGAAGGGTTATTGGCAGGATTGGTGCGGCTCGTGACATCACCGAGCGGAAGAAAGCAGAGGCGGAGTTAACACTGAGGGCTCAGTTACTTGATAATGTCAGTGATTTAGTCAATTTGACCGATTTGGATGGAAGTTTAGTTTATATTAATGAAGCTGCTTGCAAAGCCTATGGCTACAGCAGGGAAGAGTTCCTGGGGATGAATATCCATGAAATTATTACTCCAGATTATGTTGGGGTTGTTGAGTGGCGAGTACAGGAGCTAATGAAAAAGGGCCACGTAGTATTCGAGAGTGCTAATTTCCGCAAGGACAGCTCAATAATACCTGTGGAAGTAAATGCTAGTCTTATTGAGGTGGGTGGTAAAAAGCTTGTCCTGAGCGTTGACCGCGATATCACCGAGCGCAAGCGG
>CAZCKW010000161.1:0-1352 GCA_964499375.1 uncultured Dehalococcoidales bacterium | reverse complement strand
CCGATATTGGATAAAGAGGGAAGGGTCACTGGCAGAATTGGTGTGGCTCGCGACATCACCGAGCGCAAGCGGATGGAAGCGGAGAGAAAGGAGATGGAGCAGAAGGCTCAGGTATCAAGCCGGCTGTCTACCATCGGTGAGCTGGCATCGGGCATGGCTCACGAGATTAACAATCCGCTGGTCAGCGTGGTCGGCTTCTCACAGTTGATGATGGAAAGAGGAGACCTTCCCGAGGAGGTCCGGGAACGGCTGGGGCTTATCAATACCGGCGGCATGCGGATTGCCAGTATCGTAGAGAGGCTGATTTCCTTTGCTCGACGGCAGAAGCTGGAGAGAGCTTATACCAGTATTAACGACACTATAGAGGAGGTAATTGGGCTGCGTGCTTATGAAATGAAGGCTGGCAATATAGAGGTCAGCACTCAGCTTGATCCTGACCTGCCCTGGACTGTGGCTGATGCCGGGCAGTTACAGCAGGTGTTCCTCAATATAGTTATAAATGCCGAGAAAGAAATGAAGGAAGCGCATGGTGGAGGGAAGCTCTCGATTAAGACCGAGGCGATAGATAAAACCATACGGATATCTTTCAAGGATGATGGACCCGGCATAGCGAAGGAGAACCTGGAGAGGATATTCGACCCCTTCTTCACCACCAGGGAGGTAGGCGAGGGTGCCGGACTTGGTTTGAGCATCTGTCACGGGATAATAGCCGAGCATAATGGGTGGATATATGCTAGTAGCAAGCGGAGAAAAGGCGCCACTATTATTGTGGAGTTGCCCGTAATTACAGCGGACAGGGAACAGAAACGGGCACAGCCTGTAGCTAAAGAGCCTGCAAAGGCAGCCAGTGCCAAGATACTGGTGGTGGATGATGAGGTGACAAACCTGCAGCTAATTAGTAGTGTGCTGACTGGGGAAGGGTATGAGGTAGAAACCGTGGACAATGCCGGTGATGCCCTGGAGATGATTAAGAAAGGAGGATACGACCTTTCCCTGCTGGATATCAAGATACCCGGCATGAGCGGCAAGGAACTATACAAGGCTATACAGGATATGTCTCCAGCGATGGCTGATAGGGTAGTGTTTGTAACAGGTGATATACTGGGGGAGGGTACCCGGGATTTCCTTTCCAAAACTGGGGCTCCTTATATTAACAAACCCTTCGATAACGAGGAGTTGAAGAGGATAGTAAACCGCGTATTGGCCAAGGGGCTATAGAGGCTTGTCCAGGTCCACTAAGAAACCCCGGTTCATAACTTTTCCCGCCTTTATCCCCTGTCTTTGCGAGCCTACCCTATTTTGTCATTGCGAGCCGAAGGCGCGGCAATCCCACCCCACCAGATTGCCACGGC
>CAZCKW010000160.1:0-2086 GCA_964499375.1 uncultured Dehalococcoidales bacterium | reverse complement strand
CCTTAACCAGCCTCGAACGGCTTGCCAAAGCGCCTGATACTCTAAGCGTCGAGCTTGCCTCCGATAACATACGTCACTGGCAGCGCGATGTTGTTGCCTCCTCTCTCCAGGCTTGTCTGGAAGCATTGCTCGGATTCTGTTAAATATAGTATTATTTGTTCGGATTGCCTGGTAGGCTCATGACACGGCCAGAGTTCAATGACCGGAATTTATGGAAGATTGATGTTTGAAACTAACACTCATAAAAGGAAGAGGTAGCAGATGACCGCACAACCAATACCTTATATCTCAGTCAAAGGTAGGCCATTCGATTGTGGTTTGCAACATGGCCATAAGCTCAGGAACCAAATAAGACGAAGCTTAGACCTTTACTTTGACTTGTGGCAGGGTTTATGGGGAGTCAAGCGCGATAGAGTTGTTGAGTGGTGTCGTAGTCTGCTTCCTATCATCGGAGAATACGATGCCGATATCTTAGAGGAATTAAGAGGAGTAGCGAATGGAGCAGACCTGTCTCTTGAGGAAATTGTAGCACTTAACGCCAGATACGAACTCGTTTGGGCACCAGGTGTTGAACCTGAAAATTGGAGGGACGGCTGTACTTCTATGGCTGTGCTGCCTCAGGCTACGCAAAACGGTCATACTTTTTTAGCACAGAACTGGGATTACAAACCAAGATTCCGCGAAATGTGCATTATCCTGGAGGTAGAACAGGAAAACAAGCCCAATCTTGTTATGCATACCGAAGCTGGTATTATCGGCTTCAAGGGTATGAATTCGTCTGGCATAGGAGTGTGCGTTAATGCTCTGGCATCTAACCGGGATAGATTTGAACCCAAGCTTCCCTATCTAATTATGATGCGGGGCATTCTTAACTCAGATAGCTACAGTCGCGCTTTAAAAACTGTTATGGACAATCGTCTTGCCGTCTCTGGTAACGTTATCATTGCTCACCGTGATGGCGAAGCAATCAATATGGAAATGACACCAGATGGTGTGGGGCTAATTCATCCGGAAAAAGGCATTATCACTCACAGTAATCACTTCCTGTCATTAGAAGACCAACAAGATTTAGTAGATATTATGAAATCGGCTATCCCTGATACTGTCAACCGCCGCTACCGGGCAAAGCAATTTCTGGAGTCGAACACGGGTTATATAGACGTCCAAAGCCTGCAGGAGTTACTAAGGGATCACTCTGGTTTTCCTAACGCTGTCTGTCGTCACTTAGATAGTCAGTGTGATGAGTTAAAACAGATAGAGACCTTATGTTCCATGATAATGGATTTGGAGAACCAAACTATATTTCTGACTGAGGGGCAGCCCTGCCAGAGTGAGTATTATAAGCTTTCCCCGCCAAGTTTGAATAAGGACTGATTGAAATAGTTATGCCTGGCTGGTAAGCTGCATATTTCTTATACTATTTCTTATACAAGTAGATATAAAGTGGCTTTTGCTCTTGAATCGCTATTAATATTATAATGTGGTTTGGTTCACACTCCCCGGCAAAGCAAGGGCATACCCTGTACAAATATGCCAGCGTCGGACTAATAAACACAGTATATTACCGGTAGATGCGTAAGGGTATTCAGGTTAGCATGTGGCTAGGTGCTAAAGTGACAGCAGGAGATAAGCTGGATAGCACTCAACATTTTGGAGGCAGTTAATGAGCGAATACTATGTGGTGGCTAGTGATATCGGCTCCGGCGGATGCAAAACAGCAGTTATTAATACTAACGGAAAAGTCTTAAGTGAAGCACAAGAGGAATACCCGAACTACTATCCCCATGCCGGCTGGGTTGAGCAAAATCCTGAAGACTGGTACCAGGCCTTTTGCCATACGGTAAACTCGGTTCTTAAACAGTCCAAAATAGACCCAAAGAAAGTCCTGGGAGTCGGAATTGTCGGAGTCACCCACAATTTTGTTTTATTGGATAAAAACGAACGCCCTCTCTCGCCATCGATTCTTTGCTTTGATACGCGCAGTGCCAAACAGGCGAAGGAAATTGAGGAGCGCTGGGGAGCTGAGCATATACTGAACAAAACTTTTAATGATGTAAATTCCATCTGGTCCTGGCCGCAACTCCTC
>CAZCKW010000159.1:0-2114 GCA_964499375.1 uncultured Dehalococcoidales bacterium | reverse complement strand
TTTTCTATGAAATCGGCTATCGCTGAAGTGTCATTTAAGGGGAATTGAGGCTTGTCTATCTCCAATTGCTCATCGGTGATTACAGCAGAGAGGACTTCAATGGGACAGATAAAATCATCTCCCAGTTCTTTTCTATGTACTTCTATTTTAGGAGCTCTGTCCTTCTTATAACTTTCAATCAGGACGAGGTCGAAGTCACCGCCAATCATACGCAAAATTTCTGCGATGCTGGAATCATCGTCTACGTTTTTAACGAACACAAGCTTGTCGAGTGAGCTGAAAACTACAGCATCGCTGCCTGCCTGGGAAAATTTCCAGCTATCTTTTCCTGGTTTGTCTATCTCCATACCATGGGGGCAGTGCTTTACCGAGGCAATTCGATAGCCGCGCCTCTTAAACTCCGTAATTAACCTTTCAATGAGCGATGTTTTCCCACTCCCTGATTTACCCACGATAGAAACATATGGCACCATTTTGTACTCCTTTTTTTACCAATCCAGCATTTGTACTTGTACGGTATCTCCGGCTTTAACTTCCTGTGTATCCTCGGGAATAATGACCAGCCCATTGGCTTTTACCATTGAGGTAAAGAATCCCGTATGTTGGGACCCGGTAAGGCGGGCATAATACTGGTCGCCACGCTTGGTAACAAGCACCCTGTCGTAGATGCGGCGTTTATTATTGTTTTTCACATCGTTTTCAATAATTGCTGGTATTGATGGCCTGGTAAAATTTCTCTTCCCCATCATTTTCAGGAGGGCGGGGTGGGCGAATTGCTCGAAAGCGACCATGGAGCTTACCGGCGTGCCGGGCAGCCCCAGGAGAGGTAATTTATTTTCTCCTTTATCAATTGTGCCAAAGGCAAGCGGTTTTCCCGGCTGAATGCGTACTGTCCAGAAAGCAATTTCACCACGCTTTGCCAGTATATCCTTAACTATATCGTAGTCTCCACGTGATACACCACCGGAGGTAATAAGCATATCCGAGTCCAACCCTTCATTGATTCTTTCATTTAGCGATTGTAATGAGTCGCGTCCGATGCCAAGGATTTTAGGAATTCCACCATACTTCATGACCTGGGCAGCGATGATATAGGAATTGCTGTTATGAATCTTTCCCGGAGGTAATGGTTGGTCGATATCTATAAGCTCATCTCCAGTAGCCAGAATAGAGATAACAGGGCGGCGAATGACCGGAGCCGTAGAGTGCCCCAGAGTAGCTAACACGCCTATTTCCTGGGGGCGAAGTACCTGCCCTTTTCCTAAAGCCAGTGATTCCCTGGCAATGTCCTCTCCTGCATATCGAACAAGTGATCCCTTCTCCGCCTGGCACAGTATCCCGATTTGCCATAAATTATCTTGAGATGATTTCCTGGTTTCCTCGTCGGTATCCTCAAATGGTACTATGGCGTCAGCTCCTACAGGCAATGGTGCCCCCGTCATAATGCGAACTGCTGTTCCTGGCTCGACTGCCTTATCAGGCAGATAGCCGGCGGCGACTTTGCCAATAACCTTTAGATATCTGGGGGATGACGTGCTGGCGCCATATGTATCTTGAGCCTGCAGGGCATAGCCATCCATGGCGGAATTATCCATCGGAGGGATATCGATAGTGGAATAGATATTGGCAGCCAGAACCTGCCCCAGACAATCCAAAATGGGTTTCTCTTCTGGTTCCAGCACTTCTACATAGCTCAGAATCTTGTCCAGAGCTTCTTCAACAGAAATCATCTGAATGCTCCTTCATACTTGTCTTATGCAAAAGCTGGCATAACGGACTTCAACCATCAAGCAGGATTTTGCCTTCATCGATTATCCTCAGGTGCTCAGTATTAATGCCAGCCAGTTGTGTAGCTTCGCAGTCGACTTCGTAGGGTTCACCGATGAGGATTTTCCCACATTCTTCCACTTCCCCTTTCGTGGGGTCGTCGGTATAGAAGAATTTCTTATCAGCCTCAATAATACCTATGTCGAAGGGTAAGGTGAAATAAAGATCAGCAAGCACATTATCTATTCCCAGTTCGTATAGATCCCCCAAACTACCTTTTTCGCCTTCCTGATATTTCTCCACCGGGAGCAGGCCCAGCAGATTAGCTATGCTGAATTGACCACTAT
>CAZCKW010000158.1:0-2120 GCA_964499375.1 uncultured Dehalococcoidales bacterium | reverse complement strand
GGACCCAATCTTAATATCGCCCCTATCCTGTCCTAAGAATTGGGCCCACCTCATTCACCGCATAAAGTCTTTTCTGTCACCCTCCGCTGGCTTTCTCTTACCACAATATAGGCGTCTAATTTTGCCAACTCAGCGGGGTTATCTTATAGGTAAATGTAATCGTTTCTTGATATGCTGACTTAGCCAGAATAGAATATACAGCATAAGAAAAAGATGTTGCGGGGAAAAGCTATGATAGGAGCAGTAGAATGTTAACTCTTACGAACGGAAGACTAATTGACGGCACTGGGCGTGAGCCCATTGAAAAAATATCTATTATTATTGATGGCAACCGTATTAAAAGCATTGAGCCGGTAAGTAGTAATCCTGACAAAACGAATCTAGTTGATCTGCGAGGTCTTACCGTTATGCCCGGACTCATCGACTGTCATCTTCATCTCGGCGGGCTTACCGTAGACCAACCAGGAAAAGCAATTGGTAAAGTTTCGTTTATAGATATGGCATCATTCTTCTGGGACTATTTGCGCAACTATGCTCACCGAAGGCGGTTAGCAATTGACAATGGAGTAACAACCATAAGAAGCGCCGGCGACCATTATCCCCACATCATCAGGCTCCGTGATAAAATTGCCGCTGGCAAACTAACGGGACCAAGAATATTTGCACCCGGACCAACAATTACAGCACCTGGCGGACATCCTGCCGGAACAATTTATAAAGGTAACCGCTATATCGTTAAAAATGCTGTTAGGCAGATTGCCGACGTTAATAGTGCCAGGGAAGAAGTCCGGCGGCTTGTCGAAGGTGGAGTCGATTGTATCAAGGCGATTTACTCCGATATCAACCCTATGGATATTGCTCACAAAGTCCCCAGGCTATCCCTTGATGTGCTGGGAGTGCTGGCGGATGAAGCACATCAACACAATCTTAGATTAATGGTACATACGGGAAGCCCGAAGGAAACTATGAATGCCATAAAGGCAGGGGCTGATAGTATAGAACATGGGATACTGCCAGGGGGAGACTCCACTGAGTTTGAAGATAATTTAGTTAAAATGATGCTGGATAAAGGAACCTTCTTTGTCCCGACCCTAGCTATAGCCTGGGCTTACAAGGAAGCATATCCTGCCGTGTTTTCCGGCTTAAAGGAAACTTTCAAGAAGTTGCATAGTGCAGGGGTTAATGTAGCTGCCGGTACTGATTCCGGGACCCCGGGAGTGGTCATCGGAAAGGGTCTTCACAAGGAGCTGGAACTCATGGTAGAGGCAGGTATAAGTCCTATGGAAGCGATAATAGCTGGAACAAGAAATGCCGCTGATAATCTAGGAAAGGCAAGTGATCTGGGGACCATTGAGCCTGGAAAATTGGCAGATATCATTGCCGTTTCCGGCGATCCACTGAAGGAAATTAGAGATACGAGAGAAATCAAGCTGGTCATCAAAGATGGAAAGACCCTAGTCAATAGAATAAATACCTGATGCTCTTTTGTTTATTCACTTAAGGAGACGATTCAGGGACACAATAGCTTCTGTCTTTTGGGGGGAGACTATTCAAGATGTTAGAAGTGTTATTCTTTATCCTTGGATTAGTGAACAGCGTCTTTTTGATTTTCATCTTCCTGATTCGTAAGAATAGATTAGACCTCCTGCAGCGAATTGGGTGGGTGTATTTGCTGTTGGCGATACCTGCTGTATATGGCATCATCTTGGTCGTACAAGAGCAGAAAACAGTGCGATATAGCATCTTTCTGGGGATCTTCCTGGCCTTTTTACTCTTAGAATGGCTATTTGACTTCGTTTTGAAAATCAATTTTCGTGAGAATTGGAAGAAAAACTGGAAGTGGATAGTGCCCTATTTGGGTCTCTATTACGCAATGAACTATGGATTTGTGGTGATGCCTTGGAAAACTTCTTTGGCGTGGGGACTCATCATGTCTGGTCTTTTTATTATCCAGATAGTCGCAAACTTAAGGAGTCACCCTAAAATGAGTGGATGAAGCATTACTTCGTAGGATATAGGTGAAGTTGATAGTATGCCAGCGGGGTGCACCATTTCTTACTGCGTTAGATGCAGAGACGGTTAGATCAGCGCCCTACTTTGGAGAAATGGAGATAGTAGTG
>CAZCKW010000157.1:0-2134 GCA_964499375.1 uncultured Dehalococcoidales bacterium | reverse complement strand
GACTATGTCCTTGACTCCCAGATGCCATCCATGTATAGTTTGCAACAATTACCCATAGGAGAGAAAAAATGCCTCAGCCTGCATTCAAAGAAATGGTGCGAGCTTATGGGTTTGATGAAGTAGCTCTCGTTCCAGGTGATACAACCATTAACCCTGAACAGACCAACGCACATTTCACCATAGGAAGTTTTGATTTCTCCATTCCCATTCTGGCTTCTGCCATGGATGCTGTAGTAGATCCTGCCTTCGCTATTAAGTTTGGCAAGCTCGGTGGTTTAGCTATTCTTAATCTCGAAGGGGTGCAAACACGTTACGAAGATGCCAGCCAGATCCTTAACCAAATCGCCCAAACCCCTGAAACTGAGGTCACCCCACTTCTTCAAAAGATTTATTCAACACCCATAAAGGAAAAGCTCATCGGTGATCGTATCAGTACAATAAAACGAGGTGGTGTTACCTGTTCTGCATCACTAACCCCAGCCAATGCAAAAAGATTGGCTCCTATAGCCAAAGAGGCAGGAATTGATATACTGGTAATACAATCCACAGTCACCACCTCCAAGCATATCTCCAAGAGTTATCAAGGGCTTATCCTATCTGAACTACATAAGTCGATGTCTCTACCCATCATAGTAGGCAATTGCTGTAGCTACAGCTCTGCCTTAGAGTTGATAAGAACAGGAATCGATGCTATTTTAGTCGGTGTTGGTCCCGGAGCTGCCTGTACTACAAGAGAGGTCCTTGGAGTTGGTGTACCACAAATAACTGCTACCATAAATTGTGCTGCTGCTAGAGAAACTTACTTCAAAGAAAGCGGAAAATATGTTTCAGTTATAACCGATGGTGGTATCCGTATTGGCAGTGACTTATGTAAAGCATTTGCCGCCGGTGCTGACGCTGTTATGATTGGCTCACCACTAGCTCAGGCTTCAGAAGCACCGGGCAAAGGTTATCATTGGGGCATGTCCCATCCCCACCCGGCATTACCCAGGGGCACACGAATAAAGGTTGGCACCTCTGCTGCTCTGGAGCAAATTCTCTTTGGCCCAACCTCTGTTACCAACGGTTCCCAAAATCTGGTTGGCGCCCTGCGCACCAGTATGGGAGTATGCGGTGCTAGAACCATTACTGAAATGCATAAGGTTGAGATGATTATCGCCCCTTCAATAAAAACTGAAGGGAAATACTTCCAGGCAACTCAAGTTACCCCTTAAGCTTACCGCCTTTTAGGGAAATACTTTAATACAAAACCAAACTCCAGATAACAGAAATAAGCTGAGGTTTGTCTCCATAATTTAATGGAGACAAATACAGATTTGGCTTAGATTTACTCCTCTTCTCCTTCTTCCTCCTCCCCAAACTCAATGTCTCCTGTATAATAAGGGAGTGCTACATCCACCACACTACCCCGCTTGCGCTTAACTCCCCTGGGTAAATTGTCAATCATTCCCTTTAACCTGGCAAAGGCTTCCATGGTTTGTGCCGGAGGAATAACTACCCCATCTACCCCAACTTTCCATAAATTGCCAAGTTCGGTTTTATTTATTAGGGAAGGTAAATTAATTATAAGTGGCTTATTCAACATATCACTGAAACGCCGGCAAACAAGCAAGTGTTCTACAGTAATAAATGACATCTCAGTTATATTAATGAATATACCATCTGTGTCAAGCACATTAATAGCTCTGACCAGACCTAAATCCAAGGACGGCTCTACCATTAAAAATTTCCCAACTCCTTCTCCCTCTAGCGCTTCAGCAGATGCCTTCATATCAAAAACTACAAAATCACATCCCAGGCTAGCAATCTTACTGATTCTTTCTTTAGTAGCCTCTTTTATAACCATCCCAAAAGGAATAACTTCCATAGCCTTAATTATCCTCTGGAGATTTCTAACCTTTAAGTCCTGTTCCCATATCAGTCCAGCATCGATATCGCCACCAGCCATAGACCCAATGCTCCCGATATCCATTCCAGTCAAATCAGCGATAACCAACATCGGTGACCCTTCTTGTTTGCCTTTAACTGCATGAAAACCTATTGGTGCTACCGAAATCCTGGAGAGGTTATGTAGTTTATCAACAAATTTACTCATCTTACCTCCAAAAGCAGCGCAGTCTAACCAACGAACCCG
>CAZCKW010000156.1:0-2165 GCA_964499375.1 uncultured Dehalococcoidales bacterium | reverse complement strand
TATAACCACATCCCTGGTTCAAATTATAGCATAGATTACAGTTAGGCTCCAAACTCAACGGATATAATAAGAACCAGGAAAAACATTACCCCTCTGGCCCCAGCAATCTCATTCTTCTCTGCTCATCTAAATGTCGTGCCATCTTCAAATCATTAAACAGTAATATCGCAATCTCTGCCAGATAGAGCACCTCGCTACTGTCTTCCAGGTGACTGGAGTAAGTCTCCTCGTCAGCGTAGGAAACGACCACGTGGAGATGCGGTTCGCCGTCAGCGATAATGCCGCTTATAGATGATAACTCGAGTGGTTTTTCGATAGTGAAGAACCTGTTACTAGGCGGGAAATCACAGTGTTTTATATGATGCAGGTGACATGATTTTAGAGTCCCGATTCCAGATACATTGACATGCTATGAACAGAGTATTAACATAGCCACATCATTGAAACTGCAAATCCCAAATCAACGCCTACAGGGAGGTAAGAATGTCTCAGATTAAGGGACCTGCGATTTTTCTTGCTCAGTTTGTCGGTAATAAACCCCCTTTTAATACTCTGGAAAACATCACTGCATGGGCGAAATCTCTGGGGTACCTCGGGGTACAGATTCCAGCTCCAGCCATCCAGCTGATTGACCTTGATGAAGCAGTAAAATCAAAAGACTATTGCGATGAAATAAAAGGCAGATGCAACGGGCTTGAAATCACCGAACTGACTGCTCAACGGTATGGGCAGTTGGTTGCCGTTCATCCTGCCCATGATGTACTGTTAGATAGCTTTGCCCCTCCTGCATTCAGAGGTAATCCCAAAGCCCGCTCGGAATGGGCAGTAGAACAAATGAAGAAAACTGTAAAGGCGTCCCGAAACTTTGGGTTAAGTGTGGTCCCTACTTTCAGTGGAGCACTACTCTGGCATTACGTTTATCCCTGGCCTCCCAGGCCGAAAGGGTTGGTTGAGTTAGCCTTTCAGGAACTAGCCAAGCGGTGGAAGCCGATTCTTGACTTAGCTGAGGAAAATGGAATTAACCTAGCATATGAAATTCACCCCGCAGAAGACCTTCACGATGGAATCACTTTTGAGAGATTCCTCCAAGCAACAGGGAACCATAAGAGGGTGAGCATATTATATGACCCTTCTCACCTTGTCCTGCAGTGTCTGGATTACGTCGGCTACCTAACGTGTTATAAGGACTATATCAAGGCGTTTCACGTTAAGGACGCCGAGTTACGCCCCTCTCCTAAGAGTGGTGTTTACGGGGGTTACCAGGAATGGAAGGATCGCCCCGGACGGTTTCGAAGCTTGGGGGACGGGCAGATTGATTTCAAACAGGTTTTCTCCAAACTCACTGAGATTGGCTACGACTCTTGGGCAGTACTGGAATGGGAGTGCTGCATAAAGGAGGCTGAGCAGGGAGCCCGTGAAGGAGCTGAATTCATCAAGTCCATGCTGATAGAAACTCCAAGAAGGGCATTTGATGATTTTGCCAAAGGCGAAGCAAACCAAGAATCAAACAAAAGGATCTTGGGATTGGAGTAGGACAAATGGAGAAGCGAAAACTGCGCGGTGGCATGGTAGGTGGTGGTAGCGGTTCATGGATTGGAGCGGTGCACCGCATGGCGACAACTATAGATGGACAAGCAGATATCGTAGCTGGTGTCTTTTCTTCAGACCCCGTAAAATCCAAACGATTTGCAGAGGAACTCTATCTGGATCCTGCCCGGGCCTATACAGACTACATAGAGATGGCGAAAAAGGAGGGTGCCCTTCCAGCTAAGGAAAGGATTGACTTTATTTCCATTGTAACGCCCAATATCTATCATTTTGACATTGCTAAGACGTTTCTTGAGGCCGGGTTTAATGTCATCTGTGACAAGCCTATGACCTGTAGCTTGGCAGAAGCTAAGGAATTGAAGTCAATCGTAGCCAAGTCGGGCAAAGTTTTTGCCTTACCCCACACTTATACTGGTTATCCCATGGTAAAGCAAGCCCGCCATATAGTTCACCAGGGTCTACTCGGTAAAATCATTAAAGTGGTTGCAGAGTACCGCCAGGAATGGGTAGCTAGACTTCTTGAGTCAGATGGCAGCTCCTTTTATGTTTGGCGCATAGACCCAGAAAAAAGCGGCGTCTCTTGCTGCATAGGTGATATTGGTATTCATGCGGAAAAC
>CAZCKW010000155.1:0-2180 GCA_964499375.1 uncultured Dehalococcoidales bacterium | reverse complement strand
CTGCTTTAAATGAAGAGTCTACCATAGCTGAAGTGATTGATGAGATACCGCGCCGGGCTCTGGAAGAGAAAGGTTATCGGGTTGATATTGTGGTAGTAGATAATAATAGTAGTGATCGCACCGGGCAGATTGCCCAAGGAAAGGGAGTTCGGGTCATCCGTGAGCAGAGGAAGGGGAAGGGGAGGGCAGTGAGAAAGGCTTTGAGTATGCTTAAGGCTGACTACGTATTTATGCTTGATGCTGATTACACTTATCCAGCGACTTACATTGGCGATATGCTCAAGCTTTTGGAGAGTGGCAGTCCGGCGGTTATAGGCTCTAGGTTGAATGGGCAACTAGAGAAGGGGGCAATGAGTTGGCTTAACCTGATTGGCAATTACCTGCTTACCTTGATGGCTAGTATTCTATACCGAACCAGGACAACTGACCTGTGCACTGGTTACTGGGGGCTGCGGGGAGAGGTTATCCCGAATCTGAAACTATCAGCTAACGGTTTCCAGCTTGAAGCTGATCTGTTCATCCAGTTAGCTAGGAAGGGCTACTCTATAGCACAGTTGCCCATCTACTACCGACGCCGTGTCAGTCCACCTAAGCTGAACTCATTAAGAGACGGTATCAAAATTGGCTGGACACTATTAACCCACAGATTACGCCGGTCGGCCGATTGAAATTGCGGATGTGATATTCTCAGATACCGGCGTTACACACTTCACTACTGGCAGTGCTAGCTTTATTAGCTCTATTCTTGTTAACAGCCCCGTTGAAAGAGAAAAGTGGCTGTTTACGATAACTTCCAGGCTGTCATGCGAGTTGTGAGGTCAAGGTGAGCCTCTAACCTCTAGTAGATAGACATATTCTCTTACCTTTACCAAATCGGGATTGTTACAACTCTTCCGGGTATACACGATAGAGATTTCATTCTTCCTCAGGAAGTCGGTATCTTTGCATCCCTGTTCAAGGAACCTGTGAGCTTCCCTGTCCTTATCCTCGGGAGCCATGAGTATCCTAGTGTAAACCTTTCTCCCAGTGACGGCAGTGAAGGCAGTCGCCTTCCACGGGTCAATAATTGCCTTGTCATAGCTCTCATCAACATTCTGGATAATCCAGACAAAGGCGTTATAATCTTTGGTGTCAATCATATGGTAGTAAGGGATGTCCTGGTGGGTGGGGATGGCTATAAACAGAATAAGAGCGATGAAAACCAGACACAGGATGCTGCCCATATGCTTGGCGATAAAAGCAGATTTAAGCTTGGCAGCAAGATTCTGTGGTGGTTTGATTCCTCTTATCCACCAGAGCCCACAGCCAGCAACTATGCTCATCATTAGTAAAAGGACTATAAACCCACGGAGATATACTAGATCTAATCCGAAGTGTAATTGGACAAAAGCAATGACTACTGCCAGGATCGCCAAGGAACCAAATGCCAGAGCGTAGCCTTTTCTGGCGCCGCTGCGGATTAACCAGAAGGCACCGATGACAAAAAACATTACTGGAAGGTAACCATATAACTGGAAGTCGCGTGGGAAATCAACATACTGCGGTAGAGGTTGATATCTGAATAGTAAGCCTGCTTTGGCCAGCAACAGCTTAAAAATCCAGGGGAAGGGGGCAATAAATGGAATTGCCAGTGCTGCCATTATGCCCAGAGCATGCTTTAAGTCCCTCCTGATGTTGAGAAGAATGTAGGGAAGAAGAACTACAACCAGACATACTGCTGTTGCCCCATGCGTTAAAACCAGAAAACAGGTAAAAATAAATAATAATACAGGCGATTGCCAGCCTCGCAAATGGAGGGCGATAAAGAGTGCAAGGGGAATAAAGAGCATCCCCAGAGCCACAGGCACCAGAAAGCCGGGACCCAGGATTCCAACTGTGGTTGGTATTAGGCAGGTAAAAAGGGCTGCTTCCCAGCCAAACCCTTCCCGGCGAGCTACAGCATAAACCGAGACTACGGTAAGCATGAAGATAATGGCTGGGAAGTACTTAAAAATAACCAGCCAGGATATGCCAGTAATTTGCTGGAAAATGCCCCAAAACAGGTGGAACCCTAGCTCGACAGTCTGATTCCATATTGGTGCTCCGCCGGAGAAGGGACTGGTAAGGCCAACAGTGCCACCATTGCTGATTATCGCCTTGGCACATGCCAAGTGTACCCACTCGTCAACATGCACCGGGTA
>CAZCKW010000154.1:0-2198 GCA_964499375.1 uncultured Dehalococcoidales bacterium | reverse complement strand
ACCCAATGCTGGGAGTTATGAACAGAATTACGAGAGGCATAGTGGGCTATAGGGGTAAGGATTAGAGAGGGGAGGTGGAGATGGAAGAGAAAGGAGACGGGTGAGCACTTTCGAATTGGTATGCCAGACCCACCGCCACCCAACACGCGCCCGCCGGTGGGTGGTTGGGATGCTAAAGCCCATTGAAAGGTCTGGTGGAGACTAATTCTTGCCAAACTATGAACCTTGTGTTATAACATTAAAAATGGCTGGGAGAGATTAAGTAACAGACGGAGTTAGCCTTGTGAAGCTCCTCCCCTAAACAAATAGTACAAGCCAGGTAAGATCTGGGTCGATTTCGATTGGATTAAGAAAGGAGTAGAGTTAATGTCGGAGCAAGTTTTTACCAGTTGTACCTATGGGGGGCCGATTTTTGTTCACGTAAAAGATGGCAAAATAATCCGTATCAGACCGATAGTCTATGATGAACAGGATGCACCATCATGGACACTTGATGTGAATGGCAGGAAATTTTGTCCACCCAGAAAAGCCTGTCTTTCATCTTACGTTCTGACGAATAGAATCAGGGCATATGCGGAGGACAGGATTAAATATCCCCTCAAGAGGGTAGACTTCGACCCTAATGGTGATAGACACCCTGAAATGAGGGGAAAATCAGGGTATGAGAGGATAAGCTGGGATGAGGCGTTGGATATAGTTGCGGGCGAGATGAAGAGAATCAGGACTACTTATGGACCGGCAGCCATCATGTCGAGATGTTCGTCTCATCATATGTGGGGAAATATTGGTTACCGTACCAGCGCTTGGGCTAGATTTTTCAATTTAATAGGTTTTACTGATATTTTTGATAACCCAGATAGTTGGGAAGGTTGGCACTGGGGGGCGACGCATACGTATGGATTTTATTGGAAATTAGGTATGCCAGAGCCATACGACTTGCTTGAGGATGCTTTAAGGAATACGGATTTAATAGTCTACTGGGGTAATGATCCTGATTCTACCCGTGGGGATTATGGTGGGCAGGAATCTGTAAGCTGGCGTCTATGGCTAAGGGAACTGGGAGTTAAGCAGGTTTTTATAGACCCCTTCTGTAATTATACCGCCGCTATACTGGGAGATAAGTGGATAGCCCCCAGGCCAGGTACTGATGCGGCTATGGCTATGGCTATAGCCTATGTCTGGATAGACGAAGGCAGTTATGATAAGTACTATGTAGATACGCACACCGTCGGGTTCGAACAATTCAAAAAGCATATTATGGGTGAGGATGACGGAGTGCCCAAGACTCCAGGGTGGGCTGAGGAAATAACCGGTGTTGAAGGGCGCATCATAAAGGTTCTGGCAAGGGAATGGGCATCGAAGCGGACGATGTTGTCCGCTGGCACCCGCGGTGGCATGTCCAGTGCTTGCAGACAAGCTTATGCTACTGAATGGGCGAGGCTTATGGTACTGCTCCAGGCTATGCAGGGTCTGGGTAAACCAGGAGTCAATATCTGGGGGGTTACCACAGGTCCACCGTTTAATGCCTCACTTGAGTTTCCTGGTTATACCGATGGTGTTATTAATAAATTCGCCAGGAAGCCTGCGATTAATCCGGTTTCACAACGCATTTATCGCTTACTTGTTCCTGATGCCATCCTGAATCCACCAATTCACTGGCTGGGAACTGGTTTCTGTGGTCAATCTTTGGAACAGCAGTTTATCCCGTATACCTATCCTGAACCTGGTAGCCCTGAAATTAAGATGTTTTATCGTTATGGAGGCTCATTTATCGGTACAATGACGGAGACAAATAAGTGGGTCAGAATGTATCAGAGTCCCAAACTTGAATTCATAGCTAACCAGAGTGTCTGGATGGACCCTGAAACCAGAATGGCTGATGTTGTTCTGCCAGCGTGTACCAATCTTGAGCGGAATGATATAGGTGAATGGGCAAATCCCAGCGGGTATGGATATCATACTAATACAACCGTGAATCATAGGGTTATTGTTTATCAGAAAAAATGTATTGAGCCATTGTATGAATCGAAATCCGATTACCAGATTTTAACAGAGCTTGCTGAACGAATGGGAATCAAGGAAGAATATACGGAGGGCAATTCAGAGGAAGATTGGATTAAAATAGTATTTGAGAACTCTGATCTACCAAAATATATTTCTTTTGAAGATTTTAAGAAGAAAGGTTACTTTGTGGTTCC
>CAZCKW010000153.1:0-2209 GCA_964499375.1 uncultured Dehalococcoidales bacterium | reverse complement strand
GATTAAAAATCTATAGATTTGCCCTCGTAGGCATAGCGGAAAAACTTTTCGGTCTCTTCACTGCTAGGGGATCTGGCTGTAGTGACTAGTTGAAAATCTGCCATGGCATAATCTACCAGTTTTTCCATAGAATTATCGAAGCTATCCGACGGGATACCCAGCTCTTTTATGCTCAATGGCTCATTTATGCCGCGCGCTAGATCACGTATTCCCTGGGCGAGAATTGGTGCAGCCTTTTTTCCTTCAGGTACCTGCAACCTGATAGAGTAAGCTATATCGGCCCAGAGTTCCTCGCGAGCGTCCCCGATAAACTCGATGGTGTAAGGCAAAAATAGCCCCACTGCCCTGCCGTGTGGTGTATGGAAAATACCTCCGAGAGAGTGGCCGGTAGCATGTGCCAGCGCGCACATAGAGTTAATAAACCCTATCCCGGCCATACAGCCTGCATTGTGCATCTTTTCTCTTGCCTCCAGATCCTTCCCATCCTTGTAGGCTTTGGGCAAGTATTGGAAAACCAGCTGAATAGCCCTAAGGCAGGGTCCATCGCTGAAATCGTTCTTCCAGGTACTCGTGAATCCCTCGATGGCATGGGTCAGGACGTCCATACCTGTCTGTGCGGTAAGCTCAGGCGGCATTTCCAGCGCAAACTGGGGATCTACAATGGCAATATCAGGGGTGGTCTCGCGGGAACCAACACTCATCTTCCTCTTCTCCTCGGTGACGGTGAGCACTATCCCCCATGTTGCCTCCGCCCCTGTACCTGAAGTTGTGGGAATACAAACAAGCCTCGCCTTCGACCGGAGCCCCAAAGGGGGGCCAAAGGGATTTAACTCCTCTATCCTTACATCCGGCCTTTCATATAGCACCCACATTGCCTTGGCAGCATCCAGAACTGAGCCTCCTCCCAACGCCACAACCCAGTCCGGCTTGTACAGGCTCATTTCAGATGCCCCTTTCTTCACCGTCTCAACGGATGGGTCAGGCTCAACCCCATCAAAGACGCTGCTCTCTATGCCCGCCTGGGAGAGTTGCTCCTTAACCTTGTCAACAAAACCCAGCTTTACCATATTGCCATCGGTAACGATAAAGGCGGCTTTTCCCTCTAATTGAGCTAGGCGACTCACTGCATCCTGGCCAAAAACTACCTCGGGAGTTACAAAATACCACATAGTTTGCCTCCTCTCTAAGATTTGAGGTTATCTCAAATCGTTTTGGGTAAATTTCTATTTAGCTCAAGGCTGATTTCATTCCTTCATGATGGCTCCTCCCTGAATTCAGCTTCCATAACAAGCATGCAGGTTACCAGGGAAATTCGGTATCGATGTTAGTCATGCAGTTCACCAGCTCTGAGGCAGCCTTGGGTGACCTCATAATTCTCGACATGTCTCCCTTAAGGTTGAGTTTGCCGGTCATCATTGCCTGGACGGAGTCCATCTTCTTATCCAGTATCTGGCGCCATATGCCTAATGGGGCCCAGAAGCGATATTCAGGGGTCTTCTCACTTTCGTCAGTGACCACAGAGGCAGAGCGACATTCACCATGGAAAAGATCAAAGTACATCACGATTTTCTCCTTCAGCCCCCCCTCTGGCTCGATGATAAAATACATATCCCCTTCCCAGATCTTGGCCGCATCCTTATAGGCTGGGCTCTTATTAACCTCCTGGCACGCAGCCTTTACCCATTCCTCTGATCCATATGCTATAGCCATTTTAAACCTCCTTTGTTAAAGTTTACCTTTTAAATTTTATTTGTTTGAGAAGGTTGACTTTCCAGTTCCCTCTCTTCCAGTAGAAACAAAAACCTCCGCCATTTCTTGACTTTTCCTATTCTATTTAGTCGAGTACCATTATTTTTGATCTTGAAAGCTTTAGCAATTTTAAAAAATTACCTTTACCTTTAACCTTCCTCTTGAGCATGGCTATTGTTGGGCTAAGTTGACCGGAACTGATGTATGCCTGTGTTTCAAAATCGGATGCCATATAAGCATCAGGCTTATCTATCGCATCATTTTGTATCCCTATCTCACCCTGTCTAAAATGAAGTGTAACAGATACATCGGAAATGGTCTCTTTTATAACAAAACTGCCTTTCAGCTTCTTAATGGCTTTATATTTTTTGGGCTTCTTGAGATTTCCATCAATTATATCCTTGAGCAATTTGCCCAGACCATTAAGCTCTTCCCCTTCTTTTACCTTCACCTCTGTCAT
>CAZCKW010000152.1:0-2212 GCA_964499375.1 uncultured Dehalococcoidales bacterium | reverse complement strand
TCTCCTGGTGAGCATTTGCATTCCTTAAACGGGTCTCCATAGTAGCCGCACGGACAGGGGTTCATAGCTGCTACAAGCATGAAGCTGGCGGGGAAAGTAATGCTGGCATGAGCGCGACTGACAGTTACGGTTCTGTCTTCCATTGGCTGGCGCAGCGATTCCAGTGTTGTATGTCCAAACTCAGGGAATTCGTCCAGAAACAGTACACCATAGTGGCTTAGGCTTATCTCCCCGGGTCTTGGCCATTGTCCGCCACCTACCATACCGGCGTTAGAAACGTTGTAATGGGGTGAGCGAAATGGGCGCTCCATGATGATAGGGGTATCCTGTGGCAACAACCCGCTAACGCTATAAATCTTGGTTACCTCTATGGCTTCTCCCATGGTTAAGCGGGGTAAGATTGATGGTAGAGAGCGGGCCAGCATGGTCTTGCCGCTTCCCGGCGGTCCGCACATCAGGATATTGTGTCTTCCTGATGCCGCTATCTCTAAAGCTCTCTTGGCGTGCTCTTGTCCTTTGATGTAGCTAAGGTCAAAGGCATAATCATTGCGAGTTTCCTGCAGCCAGTTTATTTCGCTGTGATACTCCGGGATGCTTATTTCACAACGAAGGTGAGTAACCAGTTGAGCCAGAGACTCGGTCGGGAATATGTGTATATCCTCAATCAGGGATGCTTCTTTAGCGTCATCCAGAGGTACGAATACTGTAGATAGGCCTTTATTATGGGCTAGGGCTACCATGGGTAATATACCGTGGGTATGGCGCAGCTTGCCATCCAGTGAAAGTTCACCCAAGAAGATGCTGTGAGTGAGGTCAGCATATAGCTGTCCTGAACTGACCATTATACCTATAGCTATAGGCATATCATAGGCAGGACCTTCTTTTCTAATGTCTGCTGGAGCTAAGTTCACCGTGATACGCCTGTTAGGAAAGGAGTAACCAGAGTTTCTGATAGCTGATCTTACTCTCTCCCTGGCTTCTTGAACGGCCTTGTCTGGCAGGCCTACGATTATAAACGATGGCAGCCCTGGCGAAATATCAACTTCTACCTCTACGATGACTCCTTCCATCCCCACCACAGCGCAGCTTGTTACTTTGGCTGGCATATCGTTGACAATTATAGCAAGGGCTGGTGTTTATTAGTAGGGGTTATGCAGTCTGGCTTGCTATGGCCACAGCCACAGCGTATTGTTTTGTATCAGAAAGGCTGATGCAGAAATCACTTAAGTTTAATTCCTCGGCTTTTTCTTTTGCTTTACCGTGGAGTTGCACTATAGGTTTTCCATAAGCATCGGCCAGAATCTCTATTTCTTGCCAGCCAACTCCTCTAGTGCCGGTGCCTAAAACCTTCATTACTGCCTCTTTGCCGGCAAAACGGGCAGCTAAGGATTGAATCCTATCCTGACAGATTCCTAGTTCGGCTTTGGTGTAAATTCGGTTCAGGAAATGCCTATCCCATTGCTTGATTGCTGACTCGATACGTTCGGTCTCTATGATATCAATACCAATGGCGTTCATATAACTTACTCGATTTCGGTGGGTTGCCGTATTAGTATGAACTTACAATTGCCAGATGTTGGTTAGTTGTTCGAAATAAACCATACCACTTTCGGCTGTATTTTCAACTTCAATTCCTGCTTCTACTGCTGCAGCGACAGGATTTAATCCCCCAAGTAATATCATGCCAATTCGGTTTAGTCCCACTGCGATTTGGCAAATTGGCTCGCTAACATTCCCTAGCTTATATACTCCCCCGATGCCAGCTTGCTTAAGCGCCGTGGTCGTTTTGTTGACAATTGGCCTTGCTGGTGCTGGTATTTCGCGGAAGTTAGCCAGTATCATACCATTGCCACTTCTAGCTGTTTCGCTTACATTAGTCATTCTGGCACGAATGTATTGTTCAGAAGGATCCAGAGATGTACCACTGTAATTGACTATAGCTACAAACCTCTTTGGCTGTGAGTTTCTGATTTCAAGCACCCCACCGAATCTTGACTCTATTGGCACACCTGCTTTTAGCAAAACGCCATTCAGGGACACGCTGCAGATAGAGCCAAGCCCAACTTTATCCTTAGGAACAACTACGTTTCCCAGGTTCTCACCTTCAGATGCTATGATAACAAGCTCGCTGACACATATACCGGCTTTAATGGCATTCTTCATAGCTGCCAGTGCATCACTGAAATCATCTTTGTGGAACAGCGAGACATTA
>CAZCKW010000151.1:0-2227 GCA_964499375.1 uncultured Dehalococcoidales bacterium | reverse complement strand
CTGGACCATAGTTAGCACTGACTCTCTTCATCTCGCTGGCGACTATGTCCAGCGCCTCACCCCAGCTTATCCTCTGGTAGCTGGACTTACCCCTGGTTTCGGGGTGTCTATCGCCGTCAGGGTCGAAATCCACCCTTTTAAGCGGGTATTTAATCCTGTTCTCAGAGTAAACCCTTTCTTTCTCCGCCACGGTAAAAGGTGCAAGTGCTACTTTCCTGGGAGGGGTAAAGTTCCTACCACGGGCTTCAATTGTCCACGATGGCGCATCTGTGTCATCTAAAATCATCGGTCGAATACGAGTTATTTTGCCATCTCTTACATGAACGAAGATCGGCCCACCAACGGTGCAGCTGGTAAGAACCTGCTCGCCTTTCATAGCATGCGGCATTTTTACCTCCCTCTTTTACTCACTGCCATAAAACCAAAACACTATTCTTATCGTTATCCAGCAGCCTCAGGTCAACATTATTTCACCCAAGTAGATATCGACTTTCACTCGCACAGCAAATTCCTTCAGCAATGGATATCCAATCCTTACTGAGTATTCCTTTCTGCCTGGAGTCCTTCAAACTCAAAGTCAACATGATTACTGCTTTTTTATAACTCCCATTTTGATACTTCTATCAAACAGGAGTTATTAGCCATACCCGGAGCGTTCTTTGACAGCATTCGGGAAGGAGTCATTAGGTTGACGCATCCACCCTTGTCTATACTGCCGGGTTTACCTTTCTCCAAAGGGTCATATTTTGCTGAAGCCTCATATGAATGAACCACACCCGGTCTCAACCTCTCAGTGACCTGGGAGATACCCAACACTGCTCCCCGGTCATTGTACATCTTGACAATGTCTCCATCTTTGATGTCTCGGGCGCTGGCATCTGACGGATGGATGCGGATAACCTGCCAGGGATAGCCATCTTTAAGTATGCGGTGGCCCGGGATATCAGCCAGCGAGTGAATACTTATGTCGTGCTGAGTATGAAAAGAAAACCTGGGATGTGGGGAGATAAGCTGCAGAGGGTATTTCTTAGCCAGTTCTGAGGTATGTCCTTCCCAGCTGGGAATATATCCTGGCATAGGCGGTCTTTCCTTATCGTCAGGAAAATGCTCCGTCAGGCTCTGGGAGACAAATTCTATCTTGCCGCTGTAGGTTCCCAGCTCTTTGGCTTTCTCTGTGCCTTTTTTAGGGTTGGGGTCTGGGGTATCGCACTCTCTGCCTTCATAGAACCAGCGCAGCGTTGGTGTAGCCTTGTAATCTTTGGGGAAGGGGACGACGAAGTACCCCTTCTTCTTGAAATCCTCGTAGGATATGTATTGAGGGAGGGAAGAAGCGTTGTATATTTTCTTAATCCAGTCTTCCCACGAGTTGCCCTCGGTGTATTCTTCCCTGAAACCCAGCCTTTCAGCAAGTTCAACAAAGATATCGTAGTCGGGTCTCGATTCCCATAGAGGCTCGATGCACTTCTTCATATAAACAATAACCCGATGATTACATCCGTTTTGGCCATGGGCACCATAACCTCCACAGTTTGACCATTCGGATATATCACTCCGCTCGAGATTGGTGCATGCCGGCAGTATGACATCGGCGAAACCTGTTTCGCCATGCCACCAGACCTCCTGATTGACCACAAATTCCAACTTGGGACTCTGGTACATCTTCACCCACCTGTTGGTATCCGTCATCGTGCCAATAAAGGAGCCACCATACCGATAAATCATCTTAATCTCGGGGCTTCCCTGCTCGGGATAGGTATAGGGGATAAACTGTTGGTCTAGAAACTGTCCGCAGAAGCCTTCACCTATCCAGCTAACAGGCGGGTTCAGGATAGATTCGGGTACAAGCAAGCGATAGATACGCTGGGAGACTTTGTTAACAGCAGGCTTTTTAGCTACCAAAGAAAACGCATCCAGCCCTCCGGAAGAGTAGCCGGGGAATTTAAAGGAGGCATTAAATGGCCCTCCCATGGCAGTACCCCAGTAATTAACTCCTGGTTTACCTGGACCCTGCATGGCTTCAAGCAATACCATCATCCTTGCCCACTCAGTGGCATATGCTTGCCTGCAGGCACCCCCCGTGCCACCCATGGGACTGCTGGCTAGCATTGTCCGTTTTGAAGCCCACTCCCTTGCCAGGGCTATTATGGTTCGTCTCGAGATACCTGTTATCTCCTCTGCCCATCCGGGAGTCTTGGGCACTCCGTCGTCCTCGCCCATGATATGTTTC
>CAZCKW010000150.1:0-2231 GCA_964499375.1 uncultured Dehalococcoidales bacterium | reverse complement strand
ATGCCTAGCTTCTGGCATGCCCTGCCAAACTGTGTCAGAGGTAACTCCCCGGCCAGTTGCTCTTCCACTGTCGGCTCCCGCTTTGTTACATACACGTTCTTCCAGTCCACATACAGGGCCAATACTTTCCCTTCAGACACCTCCTTGCGAGGTGCCTATTATTTTCCACTTTTCAAAGGAAAGAGGACATTTCTATCGAGTCCTATAGAGGACATTATCATAGAGTTTCAACACTACCCAGAAACCAGTTGACATACAAACCCGCAATCATTAATATATTAAATGAAAGAAAGTATTCTAAGATGAAGACTGGCTCGCAAACAGGTAAATAGAAGATATCTGATGAAGCGTGGCGCTGATAAATAATTATAGTAAGGAGGAGTAGTCGAATGCGTGATAACAGGAGAATTATCGCAATAGTCCTTAGCGTTTTGCTAGCGGTGGTACTGGTTGCCCTGGGCCTGCTGGCCACTATCAATCTCACTGTGCTCAATCCTAATTTTGTTATCGCTGAGATTGATAAGGCAAATGTCTATTCGGCTGTCACCGATAAGGTGAAAGAAAAGCTTTCAGTAGATGACCCGTATGTGTCTTTAATTGTAGACGGTGTTATGGTTAAAGCTAGGCCATGGATAAAAAGAGCGGTCGATTCTGCCATATATGATGTTTATGACTATCTCAGGGAGGGCAAGGAACTTGACATAGTTCTTCCCGTGAAGCCGGTAAAAGATTATGTTGAGGGGAATGTGGAACAAGCTATACTTGAACTCCTTCCACCTGAATTGGAAGGGGCTTCACGTAGTGATGTAGCACATGTACTATCGGATGTATACGCTGTAGTGGAGACCAAGATTCCGCAGCAAATCAAAGATGTCAGGGCAACTATAGGCCCTGAGGTAGTGTCACTGCTGGAAAAGGGACAGCAAATTATTAACTGCATACATGGAATGCAAAGAGCTATGCGTATTATACAGGTTAGCTGCAAGGTTTTGATTGGTTTGGCTATTGTCCTGGCGGTACTCATAGCTTGGCTGCTGCGGTGGCGTATCAGGTCATTGACTAGCTATATCGGCATACCTTTCGCCGTGGTGGGTGTCGTCAGCCTAATCGGTGCCACGGTCGCCCAGCATCTCATCCTTGGTCTACTCCCAATCGAAATACCTCCGGATATTATGTCTATTTTGTCTCCGCTGCTCAGTGACGTATTCAAACCATTAAAAACATACGGCATAGTATTCCTGGTTGTGGGGGTGGCCTTGATAGTGTTTTACGTTAAGTTTAAGAATTCTCAACTTACCTTCCTTGAACTTGGCAGGCATCGCCATAGTTAGGTATATATAGCACGTTCCTTTTTTTACACCAGCCCCCAATATGGGGGCTGGTGTAATTCATGGGGATAATCAGGGTGTCAAGATTTAACAGGGATATTTAATGTTACCAGCAGCGGATAGACAACCGAATTTATCTCACGCCCCAGTTTTTCTTCAGCTGAAGAAAGTAGGTGAACTGCGTCTCCAAAGGAGATTGCTTCGGGGCTAACGCCCCTCGCAACGACAGTAAGGTGCGCCCCTCGCAAAGATAGTAGTGCTAGCCTCTAGCAACGACAGTAGAGGAGGCAGAGTGTCACAGATCATGTGGACTAGTACAGGTGGGGATTCTATTATTTGACAGATAAGTAAGTAAAATCATATAATACTGAATTCGGTACAGGGCTTATTGCAGGAGGTAGAAATGAAACCAGAGAATGAACATGCTGTGGGTAAGTGTTTTGGCTCTACCGTGGTCGGACCTCGAGGTCAACTGGTTATTCCGGTAGAAGCCCGAAAAGAACTGGGCATAGATGCCGGCACCAAGCTGCTAGCCTTCGGTCAATTCGGTGATAGAGGGCTGGTCTTTGTCAAGGTCGAGGCGGTGGAGGAGCTACTTAACTTAATGACCCAAAAACTCGCAGAGTTTGCCAGGTCGGTGACGGAAAGTGAAGCTGCTGACATAAAAACAGAACATGAAGGCGATTGAAGTAAATAATTTAACCAGAAGCTTTGGTAATGTGGTTGCCGTGGACCATATCTCGTTTGAGGTTGAGGAAGGGGAGATTTTCGCTTTTCTGGGTGCTAATGGTGCAGGCAAAACAACCACCATAATGATGCTGGCCACCGCACTTAATCCTTCCTCAGGCACAGCTTCCGTGTGCGGATACGACATTACCAGGAACAGGGCGGAAGTGAGAAAAT
>CAZCKW010000149.1:0-2292 GCA_964499375.1 uncultured Dehalococcoidales bacterium | reverse complement strand
TGCCGGCGGAGCTGGCTCTGCCTGCTTCGGTATTACAGTAAAAATACCTACAGTACTGGGTTCACTTAGAACAGGTTCAACAGCTTTAACCTGCCAGAAATAGGTCGTACCCCAGTCAAGTTCTCCGCTATACACGTAAGCCGAGACAGGCACCTCCTTTTTAATTAGCACCTGGTTCAAATAAGCATCCGCAGCCAGTATGAATTCATACTTTGTAGTATCAGTGAAACCCTGCCATGAAAAGCCAGGTGACCTTGACACTCCCGCGCCACCGCTTTCCGGAGCTATCAGGATAGGCGCACTATGCATCCTTTCATTTGTTGAGCAGGTCTTCACGGCAAACCGTATCGGTGGCGACCATCGGCTACGAACTCGTTCACCCTCCGTGGTTTGGCAACTTCTCACCCTCCAGAAGTAAGTATTGCCACAGACAAAACGCAACGGGATTTCCAGCGAACACCAGTGTGGATTATGAAGGTTAGTGGGAGTTATACCCTCTACCTTGGCTATCACATAATTAAACTCCTCATCCATAGCTATCCACAAATCATATTTCTCGGCCAGGGGTAGTTCCCTCCAATGAAAAGAAAATGTCCTGGCGCTACAGGTACACGTATCACAGATTAAGAATTCACCTATAGCCGGCGAAGTCGGCCAGGGCGAGGCAAGGGTAAAACTATCAGAAAAAACCCAGAGGCATCCTTCGTCATCAGGAAAATCATAACCCTGGCTATCGATCGCCCACAGCTCCACATCCTCATCCGTCATTGCCCTGAGTGTGCCAGGTTTAAAATCAACGCCGCTGCTTAATCCAAGGGTAATGAAGTCCCAATCGCTCACACGAACATTTTCCTGGCGTGGAATTAGCGTGCGGTCAACACCCGGCCCATAAGCCCCATAAAGAGTACCCCGCTGTTCAGCCAGGCCAACAAATCCCAAATCGCAAGGATTAAGATTCTGCCACGAAGTACTGCCCTCTATAGTCCACCTGTAAATGCCGCTCCCATGATTATCACTGGCAGCGTAAATAAGCCGGTTAATAGTAAAATCATGGTCGGAAATCACCACCACATTACCCGGCTCAGGCAGAGCAGGAGTCAACTCAAAAGTAACTCCACCATCAACTGAATAAGCAACTCTTCCTTCGCCATCCTCATCCTCTCCAACAAAAACAAAATCTTCTCCACTGGTAGTTATACTGTATCCAGAGAGAAGCCCGGTATCTATATCCCTTTCCCATTCCCAGATGCCACTTCTCCCCCTCTGCCTCCAGGTGCCTTTATTGACCAGATTGTCTTCCAGTATATACACCAGTTCACTGTTCACCACAGCCATATCGGTAATATCTGAACAATCCCACATGCGTTTCCATGTTTGCCCTTTGTCCCAAGAGTAGCGGGCATCATAGCTACCTAACACGGCAAAGAAAATGATCTCCTGTTCACTGCTCCCGGTGTCAGGTCTCAAGATTACATCATCGGTTTCGCCATCAAAACACAGCACCCTTTGCCATATACCACCCAACGGGTCGCTTCGACTTCGCCATATGCTATCAAAACCACTACCTGTAGAAGCGAGATAAAGAGTCGTGTGCTCGGCAGAAAGAGCGTAGTCACAGAGTTGGCTCATCTCAGTATCTATGAGGGATAATTGATTCCAAATCTGGTAAATATCATCGTCGCTCCTGGAAAAGGCGCTTTCATCATGTACCTGACCAACCCACTCAACAGGCTCTCTCCAGTTGGCAGCGCTGGTTACATTATTGCTGCTGGTGCCACAATAAGCCATCTCGCCATCCAGACTCCAGGCAACCTGAGCATTGGCACGACCGGTAATTGCGCCGCCGGTGGGCGGCTTCGTCGGCTCTTGCCAATCAGGGCGATTCTCTTCAGGGTCCCAACAAACATGAATAACGGCGCCGGCTGTGTTCACATTAGCTAAAACCTCACCCACCAGAAGCTTCCCCCCACCATAGGTGCCATAACAGGCTATTGAGGATACTGAAACCTTGTTGCCGCCTTTAATGTGCAGCCTGGTAACCTTGGTATCCTCGATGCGGTAAACATCATCGGCAGTTGTGTTTGAGCTATAAGCAGCATAAACAACACGGCTCTTGGCTTCATCGCCTGAATAATTCGACGGCAGCGCTAAATCTGAGAAGATAATGCCATTTCTACCGGGTGAATTCCCGATAATCTCACTTATCTCCACCTTGGAAGGGTCAGTTACATCCCATTCCGTAGTATTATTATTGGTGTTCCTGTAACCGGTGCAAAGATAGGTGCTATTGTC
>CAZCKW010000148.1:0-2302 GCA_964499375.1 uncultured Dehalococcoidales bacterium | reverse complement strand
ATGTTTTATTCCCCGTACCTCTGCATCCAGAGGGTGAATACGGACAGTGCGCCAGTAGTAGCCATCCTTTAGTATACGGTGTCCTGGAATTTCACCCAGCCACGGTACGTGAGCATCGTGGTGTGTGTGAAAAGAAAATCTTGAATGAGGTGAGATAAGCTGGAGGGGATATTTCTTGGCCAGTTCTGAGGTATGTCCTTCCCAACTTGGGATGTATCTTGGCATTGGGGGTCTTTCTTCGTCGTCAGGGAAGTGCTCTGTCAGGCTCTGGGAGACAAATTCTATTTTACCGCTGTATGTTCCCAGGTCTTTAGCTTTATCTGTGCCCTTCTTAGGATTGGGGTCAGATGTATCACACTCTCTGCCCTCGTAGAACCACCGTAGTGCCGGTGTGGATTTGTAATCCTCAGGGAAGGGAACTATGAAATAGCCCTTGTTCTTGAAATCTTCAAAGGAAATGTACTCTGGCAGGTCAGACGCATTAAACATCTTCTCAATCCAATCCTCCACGGAGTTACCTTCGGTGTAATCTTCCTTGAAGCCCAGTCTTTCAGCAAGCTCTGTGAAAATTTGGTAATCAGACTTTGATTCATACAAAGGCTCAATACACTTCTTCATGTAAATAACAATTCTGTGATTACACATGGCAGAGTCATTAGGGGCATATCCTCCTGAGCCTGCCCATTCAGCTATATCATTCCGTTCAAAGTTGGTGCATGCCGGCAGGACAATATCAGCCATCCTGGTTTCGGGATCCATCCAGATACTTTGATTCACCACAAACTCAAGCTTGGGACTCTGGTACATCCTGACCCATCTGTTGGTATCTGTCATGGTACCAATAAAGGAGCCTCCATATCGATAAAACATCTTAACCTCAGAACATCCTGGTTCGGGATAGCTATATGGTATGAACTGCTGCTCCAGAAATTGTCCACAGAAGCCCTCTCCTATCCAGTGGATTGGCGGATTCAAAATAGCTTCAGGCACGAGCAAGCGATAGAGGCGTTGTGTAACCGAGTTAATAGCTGGTTTCTTTGCCAGTTCGTTCATCCCCCAGCCGCCATCAGAATATCCAGGGAACTTGAATGATGAGTTAATTGGCGCGCCGTTGGCAGTTCCCCAGAAATTGACCCCCGGTTTACCCAGACCTTGCATAGCCTGAAGTAGTACCAGAAGCCTTGCCCATTCAGTAGCATAGGCCTGTCTACAGGCACCTCCCATTGCAGTTCGGGCACCAGCGGCTACTGTTGTCCTCTTTGATGCCCATTCCCTGGCAAGAGCCTTTATGGTTCGGCCTGGAACACCCGTTATCTCTTCAGCCCATTTAGGAGTCTTGGGTACCCCATCATCCTCACCCGTAATATGTTTCCTGAATTGTTCAAAACCAATAGTGTGGGTGGGAAGATAGTCTTTATCGTAGGTGTCCTCGTCTATCCAGACGTAGGCTATGGCCATAGCTATGGCGGCATCGGTGCCCGGTCTGGGGGCTATCCATTTGTCGGCCATGACGGCGGCGGTGTAATTGCAAAATGGGTCGATGAAAATCTGTTTCTTGCCTAATTCTTTGAGCCAGAGACGCCAGATTACGGTTTCCTGGCCACCATAAGTTGCAAAAGTAGAGTTCGGGTCACTACTCCAGTGTATTATTAAATCAGCATTCTTTAAGGAGTCTTCCAGCAAATCGCTTTGCTCTGGCACACCAAGGCTCCAATGGAACCCAAAGGCATGTATTGCTCCCCAGTGCCAGCCTTCCCAGCTGTCGGGGTTATCAAAAATATCAGTGAAGCCAAGTAAATTAAAAAATCTACCCCAGGTTTTAAATTTGTAACCTATATTCCCACACTCATGATGAGATGAAGTTGTTGACGTGATAGCTTCTGGTCCATAAGTAGCCCTGATTCTGTTCATTTCGCTGGCGACTATGTCCAGGGCCTCATCCCAGCTTATCCTCTCATAGCTGGAACATCCCCTTCTTTCCGGGTGTCTATCGCCATTCGGGTCAAAGTCTACCCTTTTCAGGGGATATTTGATTCTATTCTGTGAATACGTCCTTGCTCTCTGTGATAGTGTGTAAGGAGCAATGGCAACCCTTCTGGGTGCAGAGAATTTTCTGCCCTGGGCTTCAATTGTCCAGGTTGGGACATCTTCGTTTTCGCTAAATACTATAGGTCTGACACGGATTATTTTCCCACCTTTCACATGGACAAAGACCGGCCCCCCGGCAGTACAACTGGTTAAAACCTGCTCTCCCACAGGTTGCCGATTCGTTTTATTTACTCCTTCAATCATCAAGATTCTG
>CAZCKW010000147.1:0-2306 GCA_964499375.1 uncultured Dehalococcoidales bacterium | reverse complement strand
TGGAGTAGTCCCTGATTTGGACAGCTTCTAAGTTGAACCCTTCTCCGCGTTTTTTAATCCGCTCATAGATTTTTATCCAGGCACAATCCAGACCTGGGTTCACCTCGCACTTTCCATTCTTTGCCCCACCACAGGGACCGTTCAAAAGACCCTTGGCACATTCGGTAATAGGGCAAATACCGGAGGTAAAATTCAGGTAACACTGATCGCAGCCAGCACATTTCTCTTCTTCCAAAGAAATGCCGTGATAGCCAACTTCACTGGTAGAATTTCCGCTTTGCGGCACCGAATCAGCCAGTGCATAAACAGGCTTTCCTTCCAGGAGTTGAGCAACGAATTGTATACCCAGCCCACAAGAAATTACTCCTGCGCTGTCGCAATTAGAAAGATCCAGACCTAAAATCTTCTTCTCAGACAAAAAGTCATTGCACAGGAAATCAATCGACGCATGCCCCACAATTTTTTTATGGTCTGCTCCCAAGATTTCCAGGAGCTGTGTATATTCCTGTTCGCTTTCGTCTATAAATCTCCGGTAACACTTATTACAAGAAAGAATAAATATCCGATTTACCTGTTGGAAAACCTCCTTGATTTCACAATCAGGCTTTAGTCTGAATTTAGTGTAATCAACCAAACTGGTTTCCATGACTTAAGAACCTTGTTATCGTTTCTTATTACGTTCCCGGTAGTCCAGGATATAGCGTCTCATATACATATCGCGGTCAAGCAATGCATCAGTGGCGAGAATTGCTGGACGCACCTTAGCTACATCCACCACCGGGCAGGTCACCCCAGCCTCAAGGACGATAGCCAGAAAGACACCATTAAAAAGATTTCGATCAGGCATGCCGAAAGAGACATTACTGCCTCCCAGAGTCATATTCACCCCTAATTCGGCCTTAATTCTACGAATAGCTGCTATTATTATCAAAGCTGCCTTGCTATCTGCCGCTGCCGGCATGTTCAGACAATCGATTATGATGTCTTCACGGGGAATGCCCAACGCCTCTGCCCGTTCTACAATTTTATGGGCAATGGAGACCCGTTTATCTACAGTTTGCGGAATACCTTCGTCATCCATCGTTAAGCCGATGACAGCCGCATTGAATTCCTTGACCAGAGGTAAAACTTCAACCAATGAACTCTCCTGCCCTGTAACTGAGTTGATTAGAGGCTTACCTTGGTAAACCTTGAGGGCTGCCTCCAGGGCTTTGGGCTTGCTGCTATCGATACACAGCGGTACATCTACTGTGTCCATCACTGCCTGTACAGCCTCAGGCAACAAGACTGACTCATCCACACCGGCTGCACCCACATTAACATCCAGAATATCAGCCTTAGCCTGCACCTGCTCCAGGGCTTCCTGGCGTATAATATCCAGATCACCAGCAAGCAATGCCGCAGCCAGCTTTTTCTTGCCTGTGGGGTTAATACGCTCACCTATCAGCACTGTCGGTTGCTTATCACTTATGATTACTTCTCTTGTAGCACTTGAAACTCTGGTTTCCATGTAACTAACCTCTCTTATCCGTATGTGCTTTTATGTACATTGCCTCAACATAAGTTTGCGCAAAGCGAGGGACTGTTGCCAGTTCGATATAACCAGTCTGACGAGCTATCGCCTGCGCTTCGGCTCTTTTACTACGGGATATCAGAGCCAATCTGGCTCCTGTCCCAGCGGCATTGCCTACCTGCCGAAAGCGCGTCAACGGCAGCGAGGGCAGCATGCCAATGGCTATCGCACCGGAAATATCCAGATAGGTACCGAATGCTCCGGCGATAATAACCTGCTTGATCTCTCTCTCAGTGTGGCCACTATCCTCCAATAGCACCTGAATGCCGGTCTGTATAGCCGCCTTTGCCAGTTGTAATTCTCGCACATCTTGCTGTGTAATGCTAATTGCCGGGAGCCCATCCCGCTCTTCTTCACTGACTATCACAAACTCACGCTGCCCCTGGTTACTACGCACCCGCGGATTATTTTCCACCATCCTGCCCCTTTTATTCAGCACTCCATTGAGATAAAGTTGAGCCAAAGTATCTAATATGCCAGAGCCACAAATGCCCACTGGTGAAGCACCGTTGATAGTCTGATACTTGATCTCGCCATCTACCAGTTGCAGCCGTTCTATGGCACCGTTGGCAGCCCGCATGCCATCTTTAATATGGCCCCCTTCAAAAGCAGGGCCTGAAGCACAGGAAACGCTGGTCATCTTACCATCGCTTGCCAGACAGACCTCGGTGTTCGTGCCAATATCCAGTGCAATTGAGAGTCCATCAGCCTGTCTAACTTCCGTGGCCATCAG
>CAZCKW010000146.1:0-2323 GCA_964499375.1 uncultured Dehalococcoidales bacterium | reverse complement strand
TGTTGGGTAACTTCACTTTCTTCCATTATTCTTGCTCCTTAGGTAGTCCTGGCTCTCTAACCCCTATTATAGCATTATACCAGGTGGTTGCTAGTCCACATGCCACGAGATAATCTTGACACCATCCATTTCTAGGGCCAGATTTGCATCGATAGTTACTCCTTCTGCATCCGCTTCGGAGTCGTACGCCGGCACGATAACCGTGCCTGAGTTCCAGCTATATATATTGCCCAAAAGGTCCCAAATGTCCAAAGAATCATCAATATCTGTAAATATCTTAATATCTGACAAACTTTGGGGTTGCACCAGAACTTCGTTGTAGTAGGTGCCTGATATACCCTGAGTAGCCGTAGCCCCAAAATTCAGTGTTACATGCTCACTAGCCCCTATAGAATCATTGGATATCTGCTCGTTTTCCCACGTCAGTCGCCATCGGCCTACACTATCTTCATCTTTGGGAGGTATCCATTCTTCAGTGGTGGGCCCCTGATCAGTAATACCACTCGTAGGGCCGATATACTCAAAACCACCCGGAAGGTAGTCAACTATCCGCTCGATATGTCGGGTAAATCCGTCCATGTTGGTGATGTGGATAGTATATGTTAAATCAGTCGGCTCGAGAGGTGGAATGATCTCTGGTTCGCACTCTTCGTTTGTACACTTGTACACCTCAAACACTCCGACTGTGTCACATCCCTCCGTGGGGCCAGGTTCTCCCACGGTGATAGAAGCCTGTGGACCACTAACAGTAAAAACATCGTTTTCTGGATTGATTCCATCGCCTACCCGCAAAACAACCCAGTTGCAGTTAATGTTATCGTCTTCCGTTAACGTGTCATTTACACTAAAGCGAAGGTATTTGACCTCCGCCGGCTCGAATTGACCAAAATCCGGTGCAAAGTTACCGGTGTAAGGCCACCGGAGACGCAGTTGATTTCCTGCAGTTCCATACGAAGGGTCTGGGATAATGTCCCAATCTTCCCCATTATCGCTAATCTTACTTGAACCGCCCCTATAAACTGCGCTAAAAGTTTTACCGAAATCAATAGGCAGGATGTCATAAACAGCCAGCAGTAGGTTAGTATTATCGATGCTGACCTGATCAAGGGTTATCGTGTAGGTGAAGATGCGCCCCGGCTGGCCAGGGTCATCGACATTTTGAATATCAACCGTCTTCGTTGGCATGATTGTGTGCTCGGTGGCTAGAGAAACCCCCCCTTCCAGTTCTACCGCACGCATCACCACGCAAACATCTACTGATGTACCGCACACGTCAACCGTAAAATCTATTGAATCGCCGTCGCTAGGGAGGTCTGTCACTAAATTGCCGTGGTAGAGCATCCACATTACCTGTTCCTGTGCTGCCTCGCACGCGTATAGCCCTCTGTTATGCCCGGTGATAGTTTTGGTGCTACCCAAGATGGTATCCGTCAGCCTCAGGGATGGGACTACCAGCACTGCCCCTATCCCCAGTAGTATTAAGACCAGGATGAACGCCTGCCCGGCTTCCTTGACCCTCCTCATTCTGGCACTACCTCCTTCAGTTGATAGACACTGAATTCAAGGGTCTCACTGCGCGGTGTCATATCACCCTCAGTAGCCGTAATGACGACATCGATAAACCTGTCGTTCACTTCGTTCCTGGTAAAGCTGAGATACGTTATATGTCTGCCAATAATTTGCGCTGGCGTAGGGTTGCCGTCAATGGTATAGATACGTAGCAACTCAGTGTCTGACAGGCTGTAGGTAGCGTCATACTCCCGGGCACCTTGGTCCGGTTCGAATGTCTCGTCTTTCCAGATGATAGTGATTGAGTCAGGCTGCTCATCACTTAGCTCAGCGGTATTGTAGGTGCTAAGGTCCTTCTTAAGATACAAAGCAGCACGATTTACCTCGTTCAATGCCACAACCTGGCTGTTGGTACGGCTGGTGCCCCAGACCACCTGGTGAATACCACCCAGTGCTCCCACTATTACCAGGCTGCCCACTGCCAGAGCCACCAGCAGCTCGATTAAAGTGAATCCTCTTTGCGTCATTACTCGAATCCTCAGAAGTCAGTCCTAAAGGTGCATATAGTGAGAATGTGCCTGCCCCCCTCACGGGAGACGGATATGGCGATTTTCTGAAGAGCGTTTTCAGCATATTCACCCCATGTCACGCCCCCATCAGTGGAGAAATCTGTGCCGATAAACACGTCGTACTGGGGAGGAATGATAATGCTGTTTAGTGGAGGTTGGTCTTTGGGATACTCAGCTGCGTATTCACAATCCTTGATAGCTTCAAAGTAGGCGGTAGCCAGATTCGTTGCCACCACCTTCTCATC
>CAZCKW010000145.1:0-2357 GCA_964499375.1 uncultured Dehalococcoidales bacterium | reverse complement strand
CCGAAGAAATGAATTTCACCCCGGAAAAAATGGAAATCCTTAAAACAGCATGTATGCTGCATGACATCGGGAAAATTGGTATCAGGGACGAAATCCTGCTGAAACCAGGACCGCTGACAGATGATGAATTTAATATAATCAAGACCCACCCGATGCAGGCGGTAAAGATTCTCGAGCCCATTAGAGAACTGAAGGATACCATTGCTATTATCGCTGCTCACCATGAACATTATGATGGCAGCGGCTACCCTAATGGTTTGAAGGGCGAAGAAATACCGCTGGAAGCAAGAATCATCACCCTTGCGGATTACCTGGATGCACTTACCAGCAACCGTGTATACGGCAAAGCGCTGAAGAAAAAAGACGCTGTGGCCAGGATAAAAAAGGGTGCCGGCAGCATGTTCGACCCTAAAATTGTGGATGCGTTCCTTACCATTGTCCCTAAATTACAGCTTACTTCAGAATAGCGCTGGCGAAATAGCTCGAGCAGGAATGATACCTTTAATCATTGCGCAAACCAGCTACACATACGAGAGCTTGCCCGCGCTAAAGTTGTGCAAAAGCACCGGCGCAGACAGAGTAACAAGCCCTCCGTACTCTATAAACATGGCTCGTACCCCGCTACTATGTGTGATGAAAATACGATACAATATGCAGCGTGAGTTAGCTACACTCTCTCCATAGTGGAGAAATAGTAGGACTATGAAGGAGGAAATGAAATGAAAAGACTGACCGCATTAGTGCTCATTGTAATCATGGCACTGAGCTGTATCAGCCTGGTTGCTTGTGGAAATGGAGGAGACACCCCCGTATCGCCGGCCCCGGAACAGGCAGCTACCCCCGAAGAGGCAACCACACCGGAGGAAGCAATTCCGAAAATCACTGTACCATCAGGAAATTCTTTCTGGAGCAACATCCCTATTTACCCTGGTGCAAATGAAGTGCAAAAATTAAGCTGGGCAATACCACCTGCAGAGGGAGATTTTTCCAGGGTCGAGTGGCACTACTATGAGACAGGAGATCAGATGACTGCGGTGTCTGCCTTCTACAAGGGCGAGATGGTTTCATCTGGCTGGCAGGAGATGGGATGGACGGAGATGCCTGAGATGAACTGGGGCATGTACACCAAGAATAACGAAGAGGATGCAGCTATGATATGGGTTGCCACTGAGGAAGGGAAAACCATGTTCGCCCTGATGCGGGCTATTAAATAGACAGGTATACTATATATTTTTAACGTCCTCCCCTGATAACATTAAAACAAAGGACGGTTGTAAGTTGTTATGTCAATAAATATTGATACAGGGAAAGCCACCAGCGTGGGGCTGGTTCGCGACCACAACGAGGACAGCTTCCTGGCATTGGAGCTCTCGCTGGGCGGAGGCATGGAAGGGATATATTTCTGTCTTGCTGCCGTGGCGGACGGACTCGGCGGCCATGAGGGCGGAGAGATTGCCAGCGACCTGGCACTCAGGTTACTGGCTGAGAATATGATTTATAGCGTCGTTACTCCGCCGCTGAAAAGTGATTTTGCTGTTCTAACCCGTAAATCCATCTCACAGCGGCTTCGACAGGCAGTAAAGAAAGTCAACAGCGAGGTCTATTTACAGGGACAGCTAAAGCGCAATGGCATGGCCACCACACTGGTGGCAGCGGCGGTGATTGGGCAAACAGCCTGCATTGCCAACGTGGGTGACAGCCGCATCTACCTGCTGGAGGAGAGCGGTCTCAGGCGGATAAGCAAGGACCATTCGCTGGTGGAGGAGATGGTTGATGCAGGGGATATTCAGCCCGAGGAAATCTACACCCACCCGCGGCGCAACATCATCACCCGCTGCCTAGGCACAGGGCCAGAGGTGAAGGTAGACCTTTTCGCCGAGGAATTAAAACCCGGCAATTCGCTGCTGCTCTGCTCCGACGGGCTCTGGGAGATGGTCAGGGACAATGAGCTACAGGATATCCTGCTGGCTGCGGATAATGCCCGGTCTGCCTGCGACCGGCTGGTAGCACGGGCAAACGAAAAGGGCGGCGTGGACAATATCACCGCCGTCGTACTTAAAGTCACCCAGTAATATCTTTCCCGTCTCCAGCCCTCGGTCTCCCTTCCTATGTCTTCCCCCTCCCGTTGCCCCTTTCCAGCCAGACTGCTACAATCTATAATGGAAGGTAGTTAATATGAAAAAAACATATAATATAGTTATTGAGCGAGACCCTGAAAGCGCATGGCTGGTAGGGGAGGTTGTTGAGCTACCAGGCTGTTACACTCAGGCACCAGATCTTCCTACTCTTGAATCAAATATACGAGAAGCAATTTCGGTATACTTGAAGACAGCACTGATGCAAGAACCATTACCAGA
>CAZCKW010000144.1:0-2365 GCA_964499375.1 uncultured Dehalococcoidales bacterium | reverse complement strand
ATGAATGAAGCCAATGTCACCTGGCAAGATATCAATGGTATTGCTGTAACATTTGGTCCAGGACTGGCCGGTTCTTTACTGGTAGGCGTTAATTTTGCCAAGGCAATTTCTTTAGCCAGACAACTGCCCATTACAGGAGTCAATCATCTTGAGGCGCATATCTATGCCAATTGGCTAAATAAAGAACAATTCCCCACTTTCCCCTGTCTCTGCCTCGTTGTTTCAGGAGGACATAGCGAGCTGGTACTAATGAAAGGGCATGGGCAATTTGAGAAATTGGGGCAAACTCTGGATGATGCTGCTGGCGAAGCCTTCGATAAAGCAGCCCGAATTTTAGGAGTAGGTTACCCCGGGGGCCCAGCTATTGAACAGACAGCCAAAACCGGGATTCCTTGCCTGTCTCTTCCACGCGCATGGCTTAGAAACAGCTATAACTTCAGCTTCAGTGGATTAAAAACAGCCCTCTGGCATCTTGTCCAGAGGGAAAATATCCTGGCTGACTCTTCTATGATAGCTAACGCTGCTGCCAGCTTTCAATGCGCTGTGGTGGATGTCCTGGCTACCAAGACAATCAAAGCAGCAAAAGATTTAAGGGTTCAGCAGATATTACTCAGCGGTGGTGTGGCAGCCAATAAATCGCTAACGGAGCGCTTCCTTAATTCCTCGCCAGTGCCTGTCCTGGTTCCCCCTCCACATCTATGCACCGATAACGCCGCTATGGTCGCCTCCTGTGGCTACTACCACTTCCTATCTGGCAAGACAAATGGCTACGACCTGGATGTGATACCCAGCCTCAGCCTTGGTTGAAACCCCGCTATAACATCTAATTGGCCAGAAAACAACGGGCACAACCACCCTCTTTACAATAACCCCTAAAAATGTGAATTAAACCCTGTTGACGGCAAGCTGTTAAACTCGAGGTATCTTCAATACAAAGCTGCTTTATCATATGACGCGTTATCCCATTCTCGGCAAGCTTGGGATAGCAATTGTAAAGCGTTATAGCTTTATCCTTCAGTTCCGGTTTACCAGTCATTTCTCCCCAGCTAAAGGCAAACGGTAGTATAACGTTAATGACTATTTCTGCTGCCTTGCCATTTCCCAGAAGAGCTGATCTCCGCGTTTTCGACACGTAATTAAAATCAAAGTGGTACTGCCAGTAGTCACTACCGGATACAATCAGACTTTCCTCCAGCAGTCGATATCCATCTATCATAGACGCTTTCCTGACCTGCCGTAACATCCCCTCTAGTAACCCCTCTTCCTGGTACCGCTGAAGTATATAACTTTGAGCTATTATACGACGCACAGGAGAATTATTGGGGTATACATGAGACAAATGCCAATCACTTTCACGCATGGTTTCAAACCCTTTCCCAACCAACCGCCATATCCACTCCAACTCCATTACTCCATCTCCCATATATAATCCTCTCCCTTTTCGCTGAGAAGGTAATAACCCAGCCAGGCCCAAGAGCCAGGCCTGCTTTAATGACAAATCCCCTGCTGGTATCATTTTCTCCATGAAGCTGAGCGTCGCTTTGCAAGCAAGTTCCTCAAAAGGCTTACTGTTATTAGAATAACCCAAAGCTCTCATTATCCCACGGAAAAACACCTGTCCTTCATTTCTGGACTGTAAACTCGCCATGAAATGAGCTGCTTTTTGCCTGAATCTCTCTTCTCCCGCAATATCCAACAGCTTCCATAAAGCCTGCCTATCTTTATGTTTTGTTATCTGACAGCAGGGAAGTTGAAGATAAGGTATTAGATAAGCTTGATGACACAACTTATACGTTAAGCATACTACTGGAACCGACTTGCCATTCTGCGTCAAAGTAGCTGATTTAGCATCATGCTGGGCTACAACATGAAGAATTACCTTATTATATTCATGATCGTATTGATGGCCATGGCGATACCAATCACTGGACTTAACATGTATTTCTACATCGCCCGTTACCGTATCAGATTCATTTACAACCATGACAGCGTCTCGAAAATCAGGGCCATTGTTAACACTAATCCTGCCAGAATATATCATTCTCACTTGCTTTCCTTCTTCAGTAATCAACCGCCTTCCCAGCAGTCGTTGCCATACCAGAACAAGCTGGCTTTCCGAGACGTTTATCCGCTTACGTGTATAAATTGCCAAATTTTTTAACCCCCCATACATACCCTCCCAACCTCATAAAAACTCAAAACATCATTACGCATGGTCATAGTATTGAGCCATGTCCTTCTCATCTTGAATTTCTGCAAGCACCTTTCCCCATGAGTGAGAAAACCATAACAGCACTCTTCAATGCTCACCATTTTCTTCCCTGGACTTGTTAACTTCATAATCAAATCTACCCCGCTCAGCAAT
>CAZCKW010000143.1:0-2381 GCA_964499375.1 uncultured Dehalococcoidales bacterium | reverse complement strand
CAGCGAGACCAATACCTAAGCAGAAAACATAGGCATTGACCCGATTGACATTGATACCTTGCAATGTCGCCGCTAACCTATCTTCCTCCACTGCCCGCATAGAGATGCCTATCTTCGTCCTATGAATCAGGTAATATAAAGCGGCTACCAGAATCGCAGCAATAAGTATTGTCACCAGCCTGTAATTGGAAATGCCAACTCCTAAGATGGTTGATATCCCGGCTATGGGATCCATTACCCCCTTTGGTTCATACCCAAATAAAAGCCAAGCTCCAGCTTCAAAAAGTATCATTAGAGCAAGTGTGATGGCTATAACGGGTGCAAATTGCCCGCCAACGGGTCGGTAAAGAAATCTTTCCATGAAAAGGCCAAATAGGCCGAGGGTAACCATTGTTAGCAATATAGCAAGATAGAAGTTTAGCCCCAGGAGGCCATAAATATAATAAATACCAAATGCTCCCAGCATATATATCGCGCCGTGAGCAAGATTAACAATCCCCAGGATTCCAAACATTAGAGTCATACCCAAGGCCATAAGAGCATAAACTGCAGCCAGATTCATTCCCAATAACACGCTCTGGAAAAATAAACTAACTGCCATCCCTGACGTATGTCCCTTCTATGTGCTAACTATGTTACTATTTATGAAATCGGAGTAGACTTCTGGCAAGGGAGTTTACACAGAAAAACCGCTTCAACCTCGTCTTGCCAGAAGCTGACGTTCAGAGTGCCACTGCCTTGTTTGCTGACCCTACCTTAGAGGCGGAGGGTAATTGCCGCCAGTTGGAACGGTAGCAAGGTGCACAACCTTTCCATTCTTGGCGACAGCAAGCCAATTAGGGTATAGGGGCTGGTTGTCAATCCCATAGTACTCCTTGCCGCCACAGTGAGCTGCTCCTTCGCAAGTCTCAAATGTGCCTGTTCTAAAGGCTTTAGCAAGGGCTTCTGATTCACAAGTCTGGGCCAATTTAATAGCCCCGAGCAGTATTTCCCAACCTGGTACCTGTTGCAGGAAATTAGCTATAAAAGGAGGGCCGTACTTTGCAAGATACTCCTTTTTAAGTTCTTCTTGCCTCGGAGTAAGGGGTTCCCCGTGCTCCATCCCACTTATGACCCCCTCCATAACCTCGGGACCAACAATATCAAAGCACAGCTGGATATTAAGGCCGCTCCAGTGCATGAACATACCGGTGTAGCCCAGCTCCCTAGCCTGTTTGATGACTAGTGCAGCGGAATCCGGCGGAGTAGCCGTAAGGTCTATGATATCTGGGGTAGAAGCTATCAACCTCAGCAAGATAGGTGTGAAGTCAACGGTGCCTTCATCGAAAAGTTCAGTAGCTACCATCTCTAGCCCGGCACTAGACGCGCTGAACCCCCCCAAGACTTCTGCCGATTTTCCAACGTCATTATTGGGTCCTATCTTAGCCACAGTTTTTATCTCAGGGTATGTTTTAGCTACCCATTCAATCCCTGAAGTTGAACTCTCCGGATATCTAATATTCCGGGGGAAAACCAGCGGAAAGTCTGGACGAGGCCAGTCCGTTGACCAGTCAGTGCCCAACTGGAACCTTCCTGCCGCGCGGGTAACCTCGGCTGCTGCCGTAGCCGGCCCACCGGCGAACGTGGTAAAAACATCTACATTATCCTCGTGAATAAGTCTGTTAGCTATAATCTGTCCTTCTGTGGCATCACACTTATCATCATAGATTATCAACTTGATGAGGTGTTTCTCCCCCTTAATATCTAGCCCACCGGCCTCATTGACTTCATCAGCTAGGATTTCCATGGCGCGCTTGTTGTAAATACCCCACGTCGCCATAAAACCTGTCAAGGTTGCTGACATACCTATCGTGATGTACTTTTGTGGAGCTGGTGCTGGTGCTGGCGCTGGCGCTGGAGCCGGTGCTGGAGCTGGAGCCGGCGCCGGTTTAGCACAACCAGGCAACATCAAGGCCACTACGGCTAAGCTTAATCCAACTACACACAGCATTTTTAATAATTTCTTCCGCATCATTTTAGTCCTCCTAATAAATATTACTGTCCGCCGAACCTAATTAGATGTACTATCTCATATATCACCTCCTCTCGCTAAACATTCTCTACCTTCTGTTGAATGTTTTCTACTTCTTCTCCCAGCATTTAAAAATATCACCGGAATCTACAACTTCTCCATACCAAGCAGCGATCTCCTTAAGTTCATTTTCTTTTTCCTCCTCAGACATGGTGGCAGTACAGTCTCTCACTAAGACTATGTAGTAATCCTTGAGGAATCCATGTCGAGCAGTTGCACCAACGCAAACGTTGGTGTCGATGCCACAGATTATCAGCGTTCTTATCCCCTTACTTCTCAAGATAGTATCAAGATCGGTATTGATAAAAGC
>CAZCKW010000142.1:0-2388 GCA_964499375.1 uncultured Dehalococcoidales bacterium | reverse complement strand
CAAATCGAGGTGGTAGAATGAAACTGTGGGACTGCTTTGCTACTGCATTACATACTTTATTCAGTCATAAGATGCGTTCATTCCTGACCATGCTGGGCATTTTAATCGGCGTGGCTGCGGTTATCTCCATGGTTTCACTGGTGAGGGCAGAACAGGCTATGATGAGGGAGTCGTTTGAATCACTGGGAGCTAACCTGATATTTGTCACGCCTGGTTCAGCATCCAGTGGTGGTGGACTTTCAGGTGCGTATGCTTCCACCTCTACACTGACACTGGAGGATGCCGAGGTAATTGCCAGCAATGCTCCTTCTATAGCGATGGTGGCGCCGGTGACGCAATCCACCACTGAAGTGGTAGCCGGGGGGGAGAATGTCGGATGCATTACACTTGGCGTAACTACTGACTACATGTACGTACGTAACTTTGAGGTAGAAGAAGGTGTCTTTATAACCGAGCAGGATTATAAAGCAAAGGCGAGGGTGGCCGTGCTGGGAAGTGAGCTGGATGAAACACTTTTCGGGCAAATGTCTCCGTTGGGTCAGAACATAAGAATTAACGGACGGCAGTTCAAGGTTATCGGTGTTCTTAAGAATAAGGGAGAGGCTTTTGGCACGGAGGACCAGTCAGCGATGGTTCCGCTAACTACGGCGCTGTCACTTCTGTCGTCAGAGCGTAGCAGCGGCGGACATGTTATACAGGGTATATCTGTACAGGCAAAAAGCGAAGACATGGTGGACGCAGCACAATGGGAGATAAAAAATATTCTTCGGCAGCGCCATCATATCAGGCCGGAACAGGAAGATGATTTCGGGGTGATTAGCATGGGGGACGTGTCGCGTACCGCTGACCAGATGTATGCCATAGGAGAGCTTATCATGGGCGCTATAGCTGGAATCTCTCTGCTTGTTGGTGGCATTGGCATAATGAATATCATGCTGGTTTCCGTCACCGAGCGCACCAGTGAAATCGGGCTTCGGAAAGCGCTGGGAGCAAAACGGCGTGACATTCTGATACAGTTCCTTACTGAAGCTGCCGTGTTGAGTTTCTGTGGTGGCGCTATAGGGATAGCGCTGGGGTGGGTCATAGTCAGGGTCAGCGCTGGCGTATTAACGGACATGGGGCTACCATTCCCGGCCATGGTTCCCGGCGATGTTATTGCGCTGGCAGTGGGAGTAGCCGTCATAGTTGGGCTGGTCTCGGGTATTTACCCTGCATTTCGAGCAGCGAGGCTTAATCCCATTGAAGCGTTACGCCACGAATAAGCCATGCGGCTGGACGTGAAATTTGGTGTTGGGATGAGGTAGAATAGCGTGGTTGGTTTCTTCATCATGTTTCTGTAGGAAATAAGCTTGATGTCATACTATATAGAGTTTGAACCTGTAGGGCGGCGTGGGAAATGTCTGTCTGGGAAGTCGCTTTTGGACTGCGCTCAGAAGCTAGGTGCGGGTCTTGTTAGTATATGTGGTGGGCATGGGTTGTGTGGCGGCTGTAAGATACAGATTCTAATCGGGACTGTCTCAGAAGCAACTGCTGCCGAGTTGCGAAAGCTTTCACCTCAGGAGTTGCGGGAGGGCTATCGGTTGGCCTGCCAGACCTATCCCACCAGCGATTGCAAGTTGCGGGTGCCTCCTGAATCAATGAGCAGCCCGCAGCGGACTCAGGTAGAAGGGTTGGAGCTCAGCGTTAGCCTGGACCCACCTGTTCGTACCTATCATTTGGAACTGCAAGCGCCATCTTTATCAGACCCGAGGAGTGATATTGAGCGTGTTCTGGATGGACTGGAGCAAAAGCAAGCACACTGCAGCAGGATTGATATTAATGTGCTTCGAGTTCTTTCACGGCAACTGCGGTCAAGGAACTGGCAGGTACAGGCTTCTGTGCGAGAGGATGAGGTAATAGCCGTTGGCTCTGGGACTGGTCGCCAGTTGGGGTTGGCGGTTGATCTTGGCACCACCAAGATAGCTGGGTATCTGGTTGATTTTGCCGATGGCCGGACTTTGATTGCCAAAGGGATTATGAACCCTCAAATAGGCTATGGAGAAGATATTATTGCTCGTATCTCCTATGTCATGGGCTCACCAAAGAGAGGCAGGCAGATGAGCAGGGTAGTGGTGAAGGCGCTAAATGAACTGGCTGGAGACTTGTGTGCTGATATCGATGCCAGTAGAGGGCAAATCGTCGAGTCGGTGATAGTGGGCAATACTGCTATGCACCACCTGTTGCTGGAATTACCAGTTGACCAACTGGCTCATTCCCCTTTTGTGCCGGCAGTCAACGAAGCGCTGGATATCAAAGCTCGTGATATAGGTTTGCATATTGCTCCAGGAGCCTATATACACCTGTTGCCCAACATCGCTGGATTTGTTGGCGCAGAACACCGAGCTATGC
>CAZCKW010000141.1:0-2419 GCA_964499375.1 uncultured Dehalococcoidales bacterium | reverse complement strand
AGGGAATTTGTAAAGTTTGGCCAAAATCTTGTTACTACCAGGGAGTTTCTGGCACCTGGTCATAATTTCTGTACCGGCTGTGGTGAAGCTTTAGCAATCAGGCTTGCCTGTAAAGCTGTAGGTGGGAACATGATAATGAATATGGCTACGGGGTGCGATGAAGTTTGCACCACGCCACTCCCGGTTACTTCGTGGCGTATTCCCTGGCTGCATACTCTATTTGAAAATACCTCTGCAACGATGTCAGGTGTAGAAGCAGGTCTAAAGAGTATGATAGCTAAAGGTAAAATGCCCGAGAGGGATATTAAGGTTGTTGCTGTGGGTGGAGATGGGGGTACCAGTGATATAGGTTTGCAATCATTGTCCGGTGCGTTAGAGAGAGGTCATGATTTCTTATACCTCTGCTGGGATAATGAGGCGTATATGAACACGGGTATCCAGAGGTCCAGCAGTACACCCTATGGGGCTTCAACTACTACTGCACCCGCGGGAAAAGTCAGCATTGGACAGACCAGCTGGAAAAAGAATATGGTGGAGATTTGTGCTGCCCATAACATTCCATATGCAGCTACAGCCTGTCCCAGTTATCACCTTGACCTGATGAAAAAGGTTAAGAAAGGCGCGGAAGTTAAAGGTCCCGCTTATATACATATACTTAGCCCCTGTCCTACAGGCTGGAGATATCCTTCAAATATGACCATCGAGATAGGTCGGCTTGCTGTGCAAACGGGCATATTCCCTCTTTATGAGGTGGAGAATGGACGCTATAGGTTGAACGCCGACCCGCCTGAACTTAAGCCGGTCAGGGAATATCTAAAGCTGCAGGGTCGGTACCGACATTTAACAGATGGTGAGATTGAAATAATCCAACAAAAAGTAAATAAAGAATATGCCAGGCTCAAAGAGAAAGCAGCTTGCTTTCCTGCCTGAGTCATTGATGATTTCAAAATAGGGGGTATAAATTGAACCAGGTTTATGAGACTGTGAAGCGCACGATAGGCGGCTATCAGGGTAATAAAGATATGCTGATTCAAATACTACTTGATTTGCAGAACAAGTTTGGCTGGCTATCCAGCGAGACATTAAGGGAGGTAAACCAACAGTTAGGGGTACCCGTTACCCAGGTTTATCAAATAGCCAGTTATTATAAGGCTTTCAGCCTTTATCCCAAAGGGCGCCATGTTATCACTGTATGCCTGGGGACTGCATGTCAGGTGCGTGGAGCAGCAAGGCTACTGGACAGGATTTCAACCATGCTTGACATAAGACCCTCTGAAACATCGGAGGATAGGCGTTTTACTTTGGAAACGGTGAATTGTCTTGGCTGTTGCGCGTTAGGACCTGTGATCGTGGTGGATGGGGTATATTACAGCAGGCCATCAAAGGAAGCTCTGGATAAAGTATTTGAATCTGCTAAATAGGAGGAGATATGGCCAATAAGAAAATCGCCTCTCCCGGTGACCTTGAAAAGCTTAGGGCAGCTATCCTGTCGAGGAGAAATCCAAATAGGCGTGTGGTTACAGTATGCTCGGGGACTGGTTGCCAATCGTATGGGGCGAAGGGAGTATTCCAGAAATTTGTGGCTGAGGTTAGGAATAAGGGGTTGGATGGTAAAGTGGAAGTTAAAGCCACTGGATGCCATGGATTTTGCGAAAGGGGCGTTGTGGTTATCATTCTCCCGGAGGAGATTTGCTACCTTAGTGTAAAGCCTGATGATGTCTCGGAGATTGTCTCCAGGACATTGGGAAAGAAGGAGATAATCGAACGACTTCTATATACAGACCCCAACACAGGGGAGAAAAAAGTGAAGGAGTCGGAGATTCCCTTCTATAAAAATCAAAACCGCATAGTATTCGGAAATAATAAGTACATAGATCCTAAAGACATAGAGGATTATATTGGCTTGGGGGGTTATGGGGCTCTATCCAGAGCTTTGTCTGAGATGACCCCAGAGCAAGTTCTGGAGGAGGTGAAGAGGGCAAATTTAAGGGGGAGAGGTGGAGGAGGATTTCCAACAGGTAGGAAGTGGGAAGAAACCAGAAATGCTCCAGGAGAACCTAAATATGTAATAGTAAATTGTGACGAAGGAGACCCTGGCGCTTATATGGATAGGTCTCTTATGGAAGGGAATCCTCATAGTGTGATCGAAGGGCTAGTCATTGGAGCGTATACCATAGGTTCTGATGATGGCTTCATTTACGTTCGTCAGGAATACCCACTGGCGTGCGAAAATGTGGAAATAGCTATTAAACAGGCAGAAGAGTACGGTCTCATAGGAGAGAATATCCTCGGATTGGGATTCAACTTTAAGGTCAAAGTGCATCGAGGAGCCGGGGCATTCGTATCCGGGGAATCAAGCGCTCTTATGAGTGCTATAGAGGGAAAAGTAGGGGATCCAGGGTTGAAGTATATCCATACT
>CAZCKW010000140.1:0-2455 GCA_964499375.1 uncultured Dehalococcoidales bacterium | reverse complement strand
CCCAGCTTCCCACGGCAAATTTACCATTAGAGCTGGATTTTAAAATCCTGATAGAATCATCTACCAGTGGCATTCTGCCTTTATTCATAAAGTCAGAATCTATTTCTACATCATCCAGTGTTTTCCATTTGGAGGGTACAGTGGGATAGAGTATCCCATCTGCATTTTCATAAAGACTTGCCCCTCTTCCAAGGGCTTCTGGTACTGTACACATATCATAAGGAATAATAACAGCATCAAAGCCAAATATTTCTGCTGTTGTCATGGCTGAACGGGCCATATATTCCGCTGAGGTATGGATCTGGGCAAAGCGGACACCCATCTTTTCTATCGCCTGGATGGTTACCATGCCCTGACCACTGAAGACAGGCATTACATCAATGGGCTCTCGATTAAAAAACCTTTTAATCCTTTCTTTTGGAGTAATATCTGTCATTCCTTCGCTCCTAAGTAAAAAATTTTTGTGGCTAAAAAATAAAATTCCCGATACGGGATATTTTTTGACCGGATAGGGAAGAGCTTCAATTTCTTAACTGGACTGTATTGCCTTAAGCTGGTCTACAAAATCTGGAAAAAGCCTATTTAAGGGATAAGTTTCTAAGGATGGGAGTTTCTTGGTCTCAGCAAATGTTATGGTTGACATGAAGGCATTTGCCATAGCAACAGCAGGGAATATTCTGGGAGAACCAGCGATAGGCCCTGAGAAGACCATATCATGATACATGATCGCGGCCAGGCCTTCTAACGCGGCATCAGCTCCGGCCCACCCCTTGAACCCCCATCGCTCCCTGGCAGCCTTCCACATGTAAGAACCATTTGAGGGGGCGCTCACGCAGGGAAATCCCCATTTCTCCTTTATGAGCCTGTTTGCCACCGAGCAAAAGGCCACGGCAGGGGCGTTCATGGCTGAGGTATCAATAAGGATGCTGTTAAATTGTGCTCCCGCTTTTTCTATCGCATCCAGTATCTTCTGCGTGCCCGTGATACGACCAGTGGGCATCTGGTCCTCCTGATCGAAGGCCACGAGCAGCACATGCTTGACCCCGATATCAGCGATCTCCTTGATCTCGGTCTCAAGGTCCTTTTCCCAGATGGTAAGGCTGTTATAGAACATCCGGTCCAGGAGCCCCCTCTCAGCGCAGTAACTTGCTCCTTCAAGCTTGGGTTTCATCACCCAGGCATCAATACAGAAGGGCATATCAGTCACACTTGTTACGAAATCGATATATCTCTTAAATTCTTCACCTGTATTTGCTACGATATCTGCCATGCAGGGAATCCCGGTCTCTGCTGATAGTCTGTCTGTCATTTTCAAAAGATCTTCTGCTCGCTTCTCGTTAAAGCCCTTTTTTCTTTTTGCTCCCTCAAAAAGCCTGTCTCCCTTTTGAAAAATGGAGGGTATAACGACCGTGGGGTATTCCCCTGGCTGGCCTCCTACCTTAATCCCTCCGATCTCACAAATTTTCTGTTCCCTATCTAATATAAACATAGTACTTCTGGTTATTGGTTAAATATATTGTAGTGACTTTACTGGTTACTGAAACAACTCAACGAATCAAATAGAACTACGCTCTATCCTACTGGTATTTGCCATATTTCCTGGCAGCATCCATAAACCACTGTATTTTTTCAGGTGGGGCAATCCCTGGAACCTCACATCCGGAGGCAAGGATAAATCCACTATTGGAAGCAGCTATATCAATACAGTTTTTGATTGCCTTTTCCATTTCATCCTTGCTGCTTAAAAAGAATAGACTTGTATTGACATTACCAATAACAACCGCCTTTCCCCTTGCGGCCTCAACTGCTGTGGACAAATTTGTGGGTTCATCAACACTTATTGCCGCTGCACCTGTTTCTACCATCGCTTCCAGGATGGGATCTGCATAGCCTCAGATATGCAAGGTGCAGCCAATGCCTTCCTCCTTTAATCTCCCTATTGCCTTTTTGTGATAGGGAAATACAAACTCCTTATACATCTTTGGAGAAATGAGGCTACATGAGGCTGGTGCCTCTGAATAACTCATGCCTGCTCCGGTCGAGGGAATTGCCAATCCAAATCGAATAGCCACCTCTGTGGTAAACTCCATCAGTTCATGAACATACGCTGGATCTTTCATTGCATCCCGTATCAGTTCACTGGCACCCCGTAGGGCAACTGCGATAGTCCATGGTCCAGCAATTACTGCCCCAACACTCGAATCAGTTATCGCATCCTTTATCATCTTACATGCATCAAGATAATCAGGCAAATGTCCATCTTTATACGGGTCTGGTATGGTGAGGCTGTTTAGTTTTCCTTTATCCTCAAGGGCCATCTTTTTTGATATACACATTCCATCATCTGGATATTTCAACTCATTTCCCATGGCCTCGGCCTCCATGAGCAGATTTGCCATAACTACAATAATATCGGGCCTGTATCGCTCATAGGCGGCAATCTCTGCCTTGGCAA
>CAZCKW010000139.1:0-2497 GCA_964499375.1 uncultured Dehalococcoidales bacterium | reverse complement strand
TAGAATTCCGGTAACTCTAACTTAAAGAGTGGTATCCTTTGTGGGGGCAGGTCATCCAGGGACGCCAAGCTAGGCTCAAGCTGAGGCTAAATTAACTATCCAGGATGGGAAGAATCAAAGGCCCCTCCGGAATAATTGCCACCTCGGCATCTCTCCCCAAAACTCTGAAGGCTTTTTCAAGGCCTGCTTCAATCGTGCGGACTGGTAGCATCATCATATCAAGGACTGTACTATCTTCAAGGCCTGACACCAGGTAGACATCATTTTTTAGTTGAACACGTGCCAGAACCTGGTTTTGCCATTCCACACCCATGGGCTCCTCACGCCTGATATTCTGTAACACTTCCTTAGCAGAATGAGCAGACCTATGTAACTCCAAGAATTCTCTTGGGCCCACACCCGCACTACATGAAGAAGCTATTATTATGATTCCACCATCCCGGGTTATCTGCGAGGCATTATCTATACCCTTGCAGGTCTGATACAGATCCAGGTCTAGGGGCGCCCCGCTATTCGAAGTAATCGTGATGTCCACCTTATGGCCTACCCTAACAGCGGTAGTATTTTTCTCTATCTCACATCCTTTTTCATGAGCCATAACGGGGTCTCCCGCCACTATATGAGTGATTTCTTTGCTCTTATTTAATAGCACATTTACTATGAAGTTGAGTTTAGCCATTTTTGCCTGTTCTACCATATCTTCATGTACCGGATTTCCTTTAAGGACACCAGCCCTAGCCAGCGGATGGTCTATCATTTTGTATCCATGATTTTTATGTGCTGCCCTCACGCTGAACACCCCGGGGGCAATGCTTTTCCTGCCTCCTGAAAAACCTGCAAAGAAATGCGGCTCAATAAACCCCGTACTGATACGGAAATCGGCTTCAATCACCCGCCTGTTTATCTCAACAGGGGTGCCCCTAGAAGTTGTGCCTATATATACAGTATCGTTAACATCGTGATTTACCACCCTATAGTTCTCGATAATATGTTTACCCAGCTTTTTAATCAGGGCGTCTTTATCCAGAGGAGGATGTAGGCCAAGAGCAACTATTATGGTGATGTTATCTCTGGGTATTTTCTGTTCCAGTTCAGCCAGTATTGGTGGAAGTAGCCTGTCATCGGGACACGCCCTTGTATTATCCGTAACTATTACTACAACCTTATCATCTTTATGAACATGCTCACTGAGAGGAGAGCAACCTATTGGTGACCTGAGGCTGTTTGTTATGGCTTCACGCTCATTATCAATGCCATCAAGCTCGCGTTTCTCCAGAACGAAAGAAATGTTCTCCGCCGGGATATGAGCCCTTAAAAAAGAATCACCATATGGAAAACGATATTCACTATTCATTATGATGTCCAGCTTCGTTGAAAATGGAATAAGAGTTAAGCTATATTCAATATACTCACCTGATTACCCTGAACTCGCCCACATCTACCAGGCCCAGGTCGGTTAGCCTGAGTTCGGGGATTACCGGCAGCGCCAGGAAAGAAAGGGTTGCCAGCGGCGAGGGCAATGTCGCTCCTAAATCCATAGCTAACCGTTCCAACTTCTCCAGCTTGCTTACCACCACCTCCAGCGGCTCATCAGATAATAGGCCGGCGATAGGTAAGCCTAAACTGGCTAACACCCTGCCCTCAGCAACCACCACCAGACCTCCCTGTAACCTCTCAACCTCCTTAATCGCGTTGAATATATCTTTATCATTGGTGCCGACGGCGATAATATTATGGGAATCATGGGCAATGGAGGAGGCCAGAGCCCCTTTCTTCAGGCCAAATCCACTAACCAGCCCCAGACCAATATTACCCGTAGCCTTATGCCTCTCCACGACCACCAGCTTTAGAATATCCCGGCTAATGTCAGGTACGACAACGCCATCAGAAGCCTTAACCTTCTCTACCCTCTTTTTGGTAATTATTTGACCGGGGACAAGCTCAATAACCGGCTCGGTTTCCCCCGACGCCGACAGCCTCAGTGCCCTTATATCAAAGGGCTTAATATTTACTGTCCCGGTTAGCCCTCTGGCGCTGGACTCTGGCAGGGAGAATAGAGGCTTTCCCTGCTTGGCTACCAGTTGCCCGTGATAAAAGACCATGTCTATCGGCAGGCTAGATAAATCACCAACCACGATTAGATTAGCGATATAACCTGGAGCTATTGCCCCGAGCCTAACCAGCCTGAAATATTCAGCTGCATTGATTGTAGCCATCTGGATAGCCCGCACCGGGTCAAGCCCTAGATGAATTGCCTTCCGCACCACAGCATCAATATCACCATCTCTTAACAGGTCAACACAGCTGCGGTCATCAACCACGAACAAACACCTTTTATAGGTTTTATCGGTAACCAGAGGCAGTAAGGCTTCCAGATTCTTCTCCGACGAGCCCTCCCTAATCATGACATACATTCCCTGCCTCAGTTTGTCCCTGGCCTCGTCAAGGGAAACAGATTCATGGTCGGAGTGAATACCAGCAGCAATATAGGCACTGA
>CAZCKW010000138.1:0-2525 GCA_964499375.1 uncultured Dehalococcoidales bacterium | reverse complement strand
GACCAGCGTCTCCAGAGGCACTAAGTGTGTAGCTCGTTATCTCGGGATCAGGGTTATATATGGTGATATTCCGCTCATATTCTCCACCCCGAAGAGCATCTGATAGTTCTAAGTGACTGGGTGTTACGGCTATGCCCGTGGCAATAACAGGAAATAGGGTGATGCCAGAAAGTAATAGTAGCAGCAGTGTGATTAAGACGATTCTGATACCTACTCTTTTAATAATGCTCATTACCACACCTTACCTAAAGTTGGCACTTCTTCAGTTCTAAAAAGATGCTGATTTATAATGTAAACAGAAGGTACAGGCAGGCTAATGCCTGCCTGTACCCCCCATACCTCTACCACTTCCCCCCAAAGCTCGTCACCTATCCATTATGGACCTAAGTGTTGGATGGTTATGGTCATCTGTCCTGTGTATGTATCCTCCGGAGTTCCTACGGGTGGATGAACTGAGAAGTCGATCTGCGTAGGTGTGCATGGAGGTAACATTGTAGGAGCACCAGTGATGTCCGCAATGACCTTTGGAGTGCAGGCGATAAGCTCAATATGCCCGCCGAGCATAGAGGCATCAAAATCGATTATCTTCTTGCCAATAATTCCGCCTATCATTTCGGTGAAATGCAGCTCTATCTTAGCGGGGTCGTTGCCAATGTTCTGGATGGTTGGCTTGGTGGGAGTGGTCAGGTCTTCATCGCCGTAAAGCACGTTCCATTGGTTAACATTGACATTGCCCCAGTTAATCTTGGCGAAGTCACACCTTAAGGCAACGATGCTAATGTAGAAGAATAAGTTTTCGAGGGTGCCTGTTTTACCGCCCTGGTCTACGGCTATGGCTTCTACCCTGTAGTCACCGGATGGCTGATGATAGTCCATCTCGCCCATCAGCTCGACCAGTAACTGCTTTTCGTTCTCAAGGTCATGCTTGAGCATGTCCAGCGTCATCACTACACCGCGAACCGGGTCTAATCCGTAAGTGATGCGACCCTGCGCCTCAAGTTCATCCAGCGCGACTGGTACCGTCGTTTCTCCCCTGCAGTCGCCATCCATATCAATCAAGCCATCATACGGGATGACTGTCCAATCGGGCCGTATCGCATGGAGTTGGAATTTTAAGCTACCATCCGGGTCCGGGTGGTAGACCTTAACATAAGTTGCGCTGAGGTCTCCAATACCATTAGGGTCACCAATCACTACGTAAAACTTGACCATTCTCTTACCGCCAGCCACTGGCTCTATCTGGGTTCCCAGATCCACGCTGTGGTCCGGAGTCTCAAACTTGGCGCAGACATAAGGTGCACTCCCTGAACCGCCTACCACTGCCGAAGTATCAATGTCGGCCGCCGTAACAGTTAAAGTCGGTACCAAAGTCAAGACTATAGCCAAGGCAATTGCCAGTATCTTTTTCATGTTCGTTCAACTTCCTTTCAAACCAAATATTTTGTGGCTATTACCGCACACCGACCAGGGATTGTTAGATGACCCATTCAATGTTATAATAGTCTTACATTGGGTTGCTTTGACTCCCAGTGCGGGGGCTCTTCTCTCTTCAGGGGGAAAGAGTCCTCTATTTTTACCACTCTTTTAAGCTAGCACAATTCAACAGCGCTGGGAATTCTCCAAAAGGACAATTTTCGGCTTTACAAATGACGTAGTGCTTTAGCTCTTTTCGGACAAACTAATGGTGCCGAAATGATAACCCCCATTCCCTATTTTGTTAGCTCAATTAACCCGTTCAACTCCCTTCTTGCAAAGTGCTACACCCACAGAAATCCATTTTCCTTATACTACTAATAAATATGATGAAGCCAAAAATAATTAACAAAAGCTTGTTCTGTACCTACTTATTGTCAAATGAGTTATTGCGGTATATTTAGACAATCTGACTGATTATTCAGTTGCCACAGTCTAAGCCTCAAACATTTTGCTTACTCAAAAAATTAGTCACAAAGGCTGAAAATATTAGTTATTTTGGGTCTTGCCTCTTACTTCTGCAATTGCTACGCTTGATTTGCAATGTTCCCTTTCATTTCTTCCCCCACAGGGTCATGGGAAGCTGCTCGAGGGGGAGGGTAGCTTAACCTCCATCAGGAGTTCTCAAAGGGAAAATGGCTGTTGTTTAGGGAGTCTTTGGTATGGAATTATGGCTGCAGAAACCTTTAGGAGACCGATATATCTGACGAAGCTCCCTTGGGGTGGTGTTGCCATTTCAATTGATACCGATTATGGGCCAGTGCCAATATTAGCTTTCCCGACCTGGGGAAGCTTTGCAGAGTTCGCTTCAGCTGTGCAGGACTTTTACAATGAAATGAAGCCAGATGTGCCTGATGTTTATAAGCAAGCATTTCACAGCCATGAAAGCTCGTGAATAGGTGACACATTGGAGGTCCGCATTCTGATGCTGAAACGTGCATTTAATACGCCAAACTATGAGTGAAAGATATATATGATGGCTAGACAACCTAAAGCACAACTGGGCCGTCTCCGGTGCATCGGTGGGCTGAGGTTCCTTTACAATCGGCAAA
>CAZCKW010000137.1:0-2563 GCA_964499375.1 uncultured Dehalococcoidales bacterium | reverse complement strand
AATATTATTAAAGGTGAGAAGAATGCCTTATAAACAGGAAACTAAAAGAGAATCAGGAATTTCCCCTAAAGGGGGGGATGCTGCCTCTAAGGTCGGGGAATTAGGCTCACTGAGTGGGATGCTGAGCGTTGATAGGAAAACCGGTGTGACCTGGGGCACTCCTGCTCCACCCGTGACAACCGAAGAGGAGTGGAGATATGGTTTCTGCATGGGCTGCTTTGAGGGGGACTGCAGCACGAAGGTTTACCTGAAGAATGGGGTGGTGACGAATATAGAAGGCAACCCGGAAAGCCCTCTAAACAATGGTAACGTCTGCCTGAGGGCGATTGCAGGTATTATGGGGTTGTATAATCCTTATCGTGTTAAAACACCCTTAAAACGAACTAATCCTGAGAAAGGACCTGATATTGACCCTGGATGGGTAGAGATAAGCTGGGATGAAGCACTGGATACTGTGGCAGCAAGATTTAAGAAAATCCGGAAAGAAGACCCCAGAAAGCTAGTTGTATGGGAAGGCTGGGGTGGAGCTCAAAACTTCCTCATAACATCTAATGGAACAGACGAGGTTCAGAATTCTGCTGGTGGATTCCTGGTTTTCTCCAAAGCATTTGGAACGCCCAACGAGGTGTTCTCGCGCCCCCTCTGTGCGATTCACTATGCTGAAAACCTCGTCCATGGGCAGCACCCTGAGTATATCACTGACCTGGAACACTGCAAGTACTTAATTGCACCAGGTAGAACCGTAGGCCCAAACGTGGCTACAACCCACGCTACCAAGCGATTTCTGGATGCTGTAGACCGCGGGATGAAACTGGTAACACTCGACCCACGCTTTTCTCCTGAGGCTGCTAGGGGCTATCGATGGCTGCCGATAAGGCCGGGCACAGAGACGGCTTTCGCGCTGGCGATGATACACGTTATGTTTTATGAGTTAAAGAAATTTGACGAGTGGTTTGTAAAGAACCGAACCACCGGTCCATATCTAATCGGGCCTGATGGCTATTATGTCAGGGATAAATCGACGAATAAGCCGTTGATATGGGACTCGCTTGACAGTCGAGCTAAAACCTTTGACGACTCTTCTATCAGGGACTACGCTCTGGAGGGTGAATACGAGGTGGGAGGCGTTAAAGCGAATCCTGCGCTGCATCTGTTAAAAGAGCATGTGAAGGAGTGCACGCCTGAGGGGGCGGAAGAAATCACTACTATACCCGCCGTAACCACTCGCGAGGTGACACAGGAGTTTGTGGAGCATGCCCAGATAGGCAGCACTATAGAAATAGATGGCTTCAAATTCCCGCTACGTCCGGCACAGTTTGCTGGCTCAGGTCGTGGGACGATGTCTCAGAGGGGTGGCACTTACTTTGGCTTGGTGGGGAATATCGTCAACATGCTTGTGGGTGCTGTAGAGGTGCCCGGAGGTGTAACAGGAAACCGATGCCCGGGACCCGGTCCAAATATACTTGAACCTAACGAGGATGGCGTTGTCAAGCCAATCATGGAAACACTAGGTCTACCCTTTAAATATCCGCCTGACCACGCGGATATGAGAGAGTTCTACCCGCATGCACATGCCACGCCTTACATCCTGGCTCGGGCGATACTGGAACCAGAGAAATACCCCCTCCCCTACAAGATTGAAGCCATGCTGTTTTGTGGAGCAAACTCCATACGGAGTGCATGTGATAGAGATTTGTTCATTGAAGCTTGGAGGAAGGTACCTTTTATGGTATCGTTTGCCATCAGCTTCGACGAGACCGCCATGATGGCAGATATCTTGCTTCCTGAATCTCAGTACCTGGAGCGTAGGTATGCCAGGTTCTATACCCCGACTCAGCAGAACATAGATGACAGTGTGCGTGGCCTCGTTATGGCAATGGGGCGAAATGCGCTGGAACCTCTTTTCAACACAAAGCGTATGGATGATATCTTGATAGAGATAGCTGACCGTGCTGGATTCCTGACTGGGACAGGCGGTATCAATGACTACTTCAACTTCAACTTCATGCTGGAGGGTAAAAACAAGCTTAATTTGGACAAGAAGTACACTATAGACGAGATGATAGACAGTAGAGTCAAGCAGATTTTCGGCGACGAATACAGTTTCGATTACCTGCTAGAACACGGCGTCATATATAAGTGGGATGCTACAGGCAAGCGTGGATACAACTACTATTACTGGCCTGATAACAAGACCAGGCACCCCATATATTTCGACCGTTTAAAGGCAGCTGGAGATAGAATGAGGGAGAACCTCCAAAAGTATAACTTAAAAATTCCGGCTTGGGAAAACCAGGAAGATTACTTCAAGTATTATGAGGCTATCCCATCATGGATACCCAGTCCTGAGTATACAGCACCGCCCGAGTACGATATGTATGTTTGCAACTGGAAGACCAACTTCATGCCATTCGGTCTATCCGACACTCAGCAGAACGCATGGCTGGCTGAGCTACGGGAAGAAGACCCCTATGAAATGTATGTGTGGATACACACCGAGACGGCAAGGAAGAAGGGACTTAAAGATGAGGACGAGGTCTTTATAGAGTCTCAGCACGGAAAA
>CAZCKW010000136.1:0-2567 GCA_964499375.1 uncultured Dehalococcoidales bacterium | reverse complement strand
ATAAGTCTGAAGAAATAGCTCAATCTGTTGCTGAGCATCATGGTGAAGCTTCGACTACCAGCGTTCTGGGATTCATTGTGGCAGCAGCCGATGCCATAAGCGGTTCACGCCCTGGTGCCAGACGTGAATCTTTACAGCAATACCTGAAGCGAATCAAGGAGTTGGAGGATATAGCTAATAGCTTCTCTGGAACAAAGAAGGTCTTTGCTATTCAGGCTGGGCGGGAAGTGCGTGTTTTAGTAAAGCCAGAGGAAGTCGATGATCTGGCAGCTATGAGATTAGCCAGAGATATCTCCAGGAAAATAGAGGAAAATCTAAATTATCCCGGTCAAATAAGAGTGGTAGTAGCTCGAGAAACCACAGCGGTGGATTATGCTAAGTAGTAAATTCAAGGTAAACCATTGAAGATACTAACCATAGGCGACATTATTGGCAAGCCTGGTAGAAGCGCTGTGAGGAATTTATTACCAGGCTTGCGTCGTAAATATGGGATTGATTTAGTAATAGGGAATGGTGAGAATGCTGCCGGTGGCATAGGATTGACTCCAGGCACAGCACAGGAGCTTTTTGATGCAGGAATTGATGTAATAACTTCAGGTAACCACATCTGGTCACATAAGGAGCTTCTCCCCTTTCTAGATGGCAATTCGGCTATTCTTCGCCCATTGAACTACCCACCAGCATCCCCAGGTCACGGTTATTTGTCTAAGCATAATGTCCTGGTTGTTAATCTTATCGGACGTACTTTCATGAACAGTTTTGACTGCCCCTTTCGAGCTATGGACAGTTTACTGGCTGGGTTCGAAAACAAACCAGGTGTTATCATTGTTGACTTTCATGCTGAAGCAACCTCAGAGAAATCAGCAATGGGCTGGTATCTTGACGGTCGGGTTAGCGCCGTGCTTGGCACGCACACTCATATAGGCACCATTGACGCCCGTATATTACCTGGTGGCACCGCTTATGTTACCGATATAGGCATGGTCGGTCCTTTAGACTCAGTCATAGGAGATGACGTAAGTAGTGTACTTAACCGCTTTCTCACTCAGATACCAAGACGCCTGTCAGTAGGAAAGGGAACTGTAGAGTTCAATGCCATCCTGGTAGAAGTGAATAAGGATACCGGTAAGGCAACAAGCATTGAACGCATCCAAAAAACTGTAACCTAGGGCAGAGTATCTATTTGCTTTGGCTAAGGAGAGCCATTTTTTCCATAACTTTTAACATCACCTCACCTGCTTTGTCACGAATAACCACCGTAGCATACTGGTCAAGCGGAGTCGGACTCAAGTTAATGATAGCTAATTTAGCTCCAGCATCCCTGGCATATTCTGGCATGTAAGCAGCAGGGTAAATAACCAGAGTTGAGCCTATAATGATGAAAAGATCACAATTCTGTGAGCGGCTGGTGGCCTCCATTAGTGTTTCTTGTGGCAGTGCCTCGCCGAAAAAAACGGCATCTGGCTTTAATATACCATGACACTCAGGACAATCGGGAACCTCAATGCCGCTTCTAATCATCTGTAACGCTTTACTTATAGGGAAACGTTTGCCACAACCCAGGCATACAACCCGCTGCATATTTCCATGAAGCTCGAATACCTTTGCCTCGGGAACTCCCGCTTTCTGATGGAGTCTGTCCACATTCTGAGTGATAACGCAATCCAGCTTGCCCAGATTCTCCAGTCTGGCTACAGCATAGTGTGCAGGATTTGGTTCAGCTTCCATGGTAAGACCGCCTTCATTAAGCATCTTCCAGTGTTTTTTACGAGCCTCAGGGCCGCTGAGAAATTTTTTAATGGTAAAGTCATCAGGATCATACCTGCTCCATATCCCTCCAGGCCCACGGAAATCCGGTATCCCCGACTCAGTGCTCACACCTGCGCCGGTAAAAACTACAACTTTCTCAGCCTGTAAAATTAAGTTAGCTAATAACTCGATCTCCACAGCAATGATCCCTCATAGTATTATTTTCACCACTCTGTTAATACCACCCAAATCAGGAATTAACTCGATACTTGCCTGCGAGAAATGACTACTTACCATTGAGCTTACCACTTTATCCTGGCCTTGACCCACCTCCATCAACATGCACCCTCCAGAGCAGATTTTACCAGGTGCCTGATTTAACAGGCAGCGTATCTTATCCAATCCATCTTCACCACCATCTAGAGCCATTATAGGTTCGGAATTAAATATTTCTGGGCTCAACGTTTTCAGTTCACAATTTTTTATGTAAGGCAGGTTAGCTATAATTACATCTACAGGCTCGGGTAGAGGCTCAAGCAAGTCACCCTGGAGCAATTTTACCCGGTCACCAATTCCATGGCGCCGGCAATTTATATCAGCCACCTGGAGAGCTGAAGCTGAGATATCCGCAGCATAGATGTTGACTTCTGGAAGTGTCAGGGCAAGGCTGATAGCAATGGCTCCACAGCCAGTGCCAATATCAGCGATAATAAATCTATTTTTCAGGTAATGGCTGGAGCGAACAAGCTTGATAGCCTCTTCTACTAAAAGTTCCGTCTCTGGTCTGGGAATAAGAGTACGCCGGTCAAGATAGAAGT
>CAZCKW010000135.1:0-2582 GCA_964499375.1 uncultured Dehalococcoidales bacterium | reverse complement strand
CAGATATCTCCTTGGCTAAATAGGCATAGCCCCCGGTAGCTATTACCTTCGCTTTGTCACCCAGTTCACGCTCTATTCGCTGGAGCATGCTTTCGATGAGTCCAATATAACCAAAGAATACCCCCGATTGCATGGCAGCTACGGTATTTGTGCCGATAACCTGCTTTGGGCGAGTCAACCCTATTCGGGGGAGCGCAGCAGTGCGGGTAAACAAGGCTTCACTGGCTATGCCAATACCGGGAGCAATAGCTCCTCCAATATAATCTCCCTGTCTGGAGACAACATCAAAGGTGGTGGCAGTGCCAAGGTCGATGACAATCACGGGTTCACCATAAAGGTGACGGGCAGCCACAGCATTTGACACACGGTCAGGACCAAGCTCCCGAGGATTGTCCAGGCAGATGCGTAGCCCGGTTTTTACGCCAGCTTCAACTATCAATGAGGGAAGACCTAAATATTTCTGACACACCTGCTGAAACACAGACACCAATGGCGGGACAACACTGCACAAAGCCACTCCCGTGATTTTGGAGGCTGGCAGCTTCTGGCTCTGGATAAGAGTGAGTAATAACGCACCATATTCATCTGCCAGACGGTCTATCGCTGTGGCTATTTGCCAGGTGGTCTTTATTTCTTCGCCATCAAATATGCCTACCTTGATGGTGGTGTTCCCAATATCGATTGCCAGTAACATAATGACTCCTTACCATCTTACAGTGAGAGGTGACTTAAAGCCAGTGTCTATGACGCAGAAAAATAAACATACCTACGCCTATTACTGCCATAACGGAAAGCAGTATACCAAGAGGTAATAGGCTTCCCGATTGCACTCCACCAGGCAAGGGGATATTCATACCCCAAATACTGGCAATTAATGTAGCCGGTGCCAGAAGTGCCATGACGATAGTTAACACTCGCATTATCTCCTGAATTCGATGCGAGGTTAACCAGTTACTGGTTTCCGCAAGCCCATCTATGACCTCTTTACAATCTTCGAGCCCGTCCCAGATTTTACGGACATGGTCTGCGATGTCACCAAAATAAATCTCCTGCTCCTCCTTGAAAAAGGGATATTCCTCCTTCTCCAGCGTTTCAATCACCGCCATTTGAGGATGGATAACGCGGCGGAAGGTTACCAGATCTCGACGGATTAGAGAAATTCGACGAACCGTCTCAGGAATGGCCTTAGCAAAGATGACATCCTCAACATCTTCAATGTTTTCGGTGATCCTACCGAGGATAGGGAAGCAATAGTTAATTAATCTATCGAGTATATGGTACAGGAGGAATGCCGAGCTTCTCCCCAGGTACAATTGTCGGCTCTTCGTATGGGATTGGCACTCACGGAAAAGCCTGGCCAGGGGTTTGAGGTCAGCAGCTTTATGTACAGTGATAACATAATTCTCCCCAATGAAAATGTCCACCTCGCTGCGCCTGGTTATGTGATTCGCCTTATCAAATACAGGAAAATGAAGGACTATAAATAAATGGTCTTCGTATTCATCTATTTTAGGACGTTGTATGCGACTCAAAACATCGTCTAAATTAAGAGGATGAAAATTAAACTGCTCCTGTAGAAATTTGACTTCATCGTCGGAAGGTTTCTCAATATAATGCCAGGTCAGTTTCCCTTCACTAATTGACTCAATTTTTAACCGCTTCTGCTCGACAGTTGACATAATTTCCTGCACCTAAAAGAAATCCACTTTATTTTACCATTAATTTCATGGTCGGGCTATATTTCAAACTCAACCCCATAACTAGTGAGACCTTATGAGTATATTAGAAAAATTGCGATTGGAATCCCTGTAGCATTCACCCCCAACCTCCCCCACCAGCCTGAATTCCTGCTAGCCACCCAGATAAGCTTTCTTAACACGCTCGTCGCTGGCCAGTTTCCTGGCATCACCCTCCAGGGTGATATTACCCACCTCCAGGACATACGCCCTGCTGGCCAGCTCGAGAGCCATACGGGCATTCTGCTCTACTAACACAATGCTTATACCAGTCTTATTAATATCCCGTATTATGTTGCCGACCCCATCCACCAATATGGGGGACAACCCCATGCTCGGCTCATCCATCAAGAGCAACTTGGGGCTATTCATCAGTGCACGACCCACAGCCAGCATTTGCTGCTCACCACCACTCAGACTCCCTGCCTTCTGTCCACCCCGTGTCTTCAAGATCGGGAAATGCTGGTACACACTATCAAGATCCCTGGCCACCTGATCCCTGTCTTTACGTAGATAAGCCCCCATTTTAAGGTTGTCCAGCACCGTCATGGGAGCAAACACCCCTCTCCCTTCAGGGATATGACCAATTCCCAGCTTAACAATGCGGTGAGCCGGCATTTTATCTATCCTCTCACCTCGGAACCATATCTCCCCTGAGGTGGCTCGTTTGACCCTGGATATGGTCCTTAACGTAGTCGTCTTACCGGCACCATTGGCACCGATAAGAGCAATTATCGTCCCTTCTTCAACACTTAACGATATACCCTTTAATGCTTCGGCCCTGCCGTAATGCACCCTCAGGTTTTTAATTTCAAGCAGCATCTACTTCACCCCCTCTCTCCCCAG
>CAZCKW010000134.1:0-2598 GCA_964499375.1 uncultured Dehalococcoidales bacterium | reverse complement strand
CACACTGGTTGCACCACCGGTGGCTAACTGGTTAATTTCTACCTATGACTGGCGTATATCCTACACCATACTGGGCAGCGTAGTACTGGTAGTTGTTATTACAGCCGCTCAGTTTCTGAAGCGTGACCCAGCAAAGATAAGCCAAATACCCTATAGTGGAAATAAAGGGGGAGAACAGCAACACAGGACGGAGGTTGGAGGATTTACGCTCAGGGAGGCAGCACTCACCAGGCAATTGTGGGTGGTTGTTACCATATTTCTCTGTTTGGGCTTTTCTTGGTTCAGTATCATGGTTCATATTGTGCCACATATCACCGACCTGGGAATATCTACTGCCAGTGCTGCCAACGTCCTGTCCGCTATGGGTGGTGCAATCGTTATCGGCAATGTTGTACTTGGCGTTGCCGCCGACAGAATTGGGAATAAGCAGGTTTGTGTTATTAGCATTATTCTGGTGGTAATATCTTTATTCTTCCTGGTGGTAGCTAAAGAAGTGTGGATGTTCTACCTGTTTGTTGTAGGCTTTGGTATCGGCCAGGGTGGTTGTGCTGCTTCAGAATCGCCACTAATAGCGAGGCTTTTCGGACTGAGCTCACACGGCTCGATTCTGGGGGTTGTAAGCTTCGGGTTTACTATGGGAGCTGCTGTCGGACCGCTGTTAACCGGCTATATATTTGATGTTACCGGTAGTTACCAGATGGCGTTCTTTATCTGTGCTGCTATCAGTGTTGTTGGTCTTGTTTTGGCTGCACTTTTAACACCTATTAGAAGTGAGCAGGCAAAAGCAAAGATGGGATATATATAATGAGAGCTATTCCTGATATCAGATATTCTCCCCCTGGAATATGCCATCATAGCCCTGATTAACCACCTGACCCAACTGAAAGAAGACAAGTTGAGCAATGCGGGCATTACTGTGCAGGCGAAAGCCGTTAATGTTATACACTACCAGCAGGGATTCTGACCTGCCAGAGTATCCGGCATCCCAGACTGCGGTATGAACGCTTACTCCGCAACGAAGGAGACTGGAGCGAGGAAAGCCAAGAGCCATGATGTTTTTGGGAAGATGAACAACCTCATTATAGGTAACCAGGTAGCTACCTGCGGGTAGATCAATAGCTCCTGAGTCATCAAAGACTAATGGGGATTTGCTGGAAAGGACTCTATCCTTATTTTCCAAGCCTATGGTGCCGAATGAGGAGAGTGAGGCTATCTCCTTGACAGTCAGGTCAATGCCATTGGGCTGAATTTGCTCATCAGCGTTGGGCATACCCGTAACTAAGGGTGGCGTAAGTTTTAGCAAACCTCGAATTTCGTCATCTGTAAGAATGTAGGACATCTATAATCTGCTCCTTAAGTTCGTGCTGTGTTTCGTGGTTATCGATATAGTATCATTTTTTTAAGCTGTTTAGCCTGCTCAGGGATATTGGTGTATAGCAGGTATGGATGAGTGATAGCAGCGATACAGAGGGGTAACTATGCCATCCAGGATAATATGAAGTGCCACTATTTTGATGCCATGGCTGTGTAACTTTAAGAGCTTATGTTAATGCTCGTTCCTTGAACTGTAAATTGAGGTATATCCTGGAAATTTTCGTTAGCCAGGCCGACCTTGGTTAAATCCAATTCATAAGAACCGCTTTTAGCTGAGTCCATGACTTTAAAGCTTGCTGTAGCCAGCACGCCCGCGGGGCTGGGTACAGAAGTTTCTCCAACGCGTGCCAGTGCTAGAGTAATCCACCCACTCTGGTTGTCTATCCTGTTCATACCTACCAGTGGGGTGTCTCCCAGAAAGGTTCCTGGCTCGACAGCTAAAGCCTCCATGACATCGGGGTCAAAATCCAGATTTACCTCGCAGCCACTAACGCCCCAGCCTGATGGCTTAACCTTTATCTCAAGGGTTATCTCATCCCCGGGGTGGGCTTCAATGAGCACCGGGCTTAGATATACGCCCTCTGCAGGCTCTGAAGGTGGTGGCTTTGGTGGTATGGATGATGGTCCCTGTGCGCAGGTACACGATATAGCCAGGGGGCATAAACATAATATAGCTAGCACGGTGAGGCTGAGCAGGACTTTGTCTTTCACCGATGTCTTGTCCATGATTTTACCGTTGGTCTGTATCATTAGTTTGTTGCAGTTCCTCCTACGGTCCCTCCGTGCTCTGGCTACCTCCGGAAGAATCTCCTGGTATAGGCATGTCGGTGGATGTGCCACCAGAGGATTCACTGCTTTCCCCGGTCCTGATGTTAGGGTTCACCCATATCTCGTAGGTTATCAGCGCGCCCCGGTGGAAGTGTATCCTGGTGTAGTCATCTATGTACTCCTCCCTGGTGTAGACCTCCCTGGTGTCGCTGATGATGTAGTAGTAGTCGTCGCCTTCGTTCTCCGGCGGTCCAACGACGTACTCTATTTCCCCTCGGTATGTTGTCACCGGATGGACTATGGTGACAGTGAGCAGGTCGTCCTCATGGGGTCCACCGTGGCGGGCATCGGCCTCGTCCGGGTGCTCCATCATGTCCACGATGCTGGTCATTGGCCAGCACATGGAGAGCAGTCCAATCGTGTTATCGACGAAGCAGCCACCGTCATCATCCCACA
>CAZCKW010000133.1:0-2663 GCA_964499375.1 uncultured Dehalococcoidales bacterium | reverse complement strand
ATTTTTTCCTTGAAGCTTGTCTTGGGGCCGGCTGGGCCCAGGCTGGGGTTGCGTTTACAAAGGATGTAAATGGTAGTTAAGTAAAATACCACCACGCTTATTCCAGGCAATATGCCAGCAATAAAGAGCTGGCCTATAGATTGGTTCGTAAGCATCGCGTACAAGATAAATCCCAGACTGGGAGGGATAAGTATGGCCAATGTACCACCAGCAGCAATACTGCCAATCGCAAGGCCAGGGTCGTATTTATACCTTCGCATTTCTGGTACAATTACTTCCCCCATGGCTGCTGCTTCTGCTATACTCGAGCCGCAGGCAGCGGCAAAACCAGCACATGCCACAATAGAGGCCATGGCGAGCCCCCCTCGCATCCACCCCAACCAAGCATACGCGGTTTTAAAAAGATCTCGGCTAATTCCAGCAGTGCTGACAAGCATACCCATAAATAGGAAAAGCGGTAGTACAGCTATACTATAGTCGGCTACATAGCGATGCGGGATCAACTCTATTTGAGTCAGTGCGGGGCCAAAGCCTTTTAAGACAAAAAGACCGGCAAATCCTATAAGAATCATAGTGTAACCTATAGGCAGCTTAAGAAACATAAGCACCAGGAGCAGGGCAATGCCGATTAAACCTATCAAAGGCGCGTCCATCATCGCCTCCCCTCAGAAATAGAATGGAGCAAGCCCAATAATATCGTAACAAAAAGCATGAACAGGCCAAAAGTCAGTATTAACTGAAATGGAGAAATAGGCATTCCCAGCACTGTGGTATATCTCTCCGCTTCCCATATACGCCTGAAATAAATAAAAGCTGCCGATGTCATTAAGCCGATTATGCCCAGGCTGAGAATATAGACTAAACTACCTATCACGGCCTGGGTCTTTTGTGGAAGTTTATCTACCAGTAAGCCTATCGAAACATGGGCTTTCTTATACTGAACGTATGGTATCGTTAAAAAGACTACCAGAATCATCGTGTACTGGACAATCTCTATAGCACCTTTTATCGGGCTATTTAAAGACCAGCGAAGCACTACGTCCGCTACGGTAACCACCATCATGAACGCCACAAAACATACTCCAATGATGCTCAAGATCCGCACTACTGGCTCCCACACCCTGTCTACAGAATGTAACCAGTTGCTCATTCTGCTCATAATTTCTCCCCTATGCCATCAGGCCACTAATGGAATTAGTTACCTCTAAAACCTCCGCACTTCTCCCATCTCATGCCTTGACTTGGTTGATGACAGCATTCTTTTCACGGCGTAAGATACCTCCGTTCAACTATTTCTTACGGAGGTATCTTACGCCGTATCTACTTTTACAGGAAGCCTAGGAAACTACCACGAAATATCATTTCATCTCGGCGAGAATACGCTGTGCTTCCTCAAGAACTGCTCCGGCTGGCAGACCTTTGGCTTCCATTGTCTGCACCCATTCATCCAGCAATGGTAATAAAGGCTCAGTCCATAACTCGTATTCTTCTGGCGTGGCAGTTATTACCAATTTATCATCTTTCGCGTATGCGTCCATAGCTTGTTGGTCATCCACAAATTGTGATTCAGAGAACTCCTTTACTGTGGGTTCCCAATTGTCCATGAACACTTGCTGGATATCGGGCGGAAGGCTGTTCCAGACGTTTTCATTCATTGCAACAAAAGAGTTTTCTCTACCAAGTGCTCCTAGGTTCAGGGCAACCGCGTTTGTGACCTCTGGAATTTTCATTATATTCATGGTTGCCAGGGGGGCGAACGAGCCGTCTATTATTCCCTTATCCAAAGCCAGGTACCTATCAGTGAATGGATTGTCTATCGGAGTAGCTCCCCATGCTTCCAAAACGGGTAGGAATAGGGCCCCAGTGCCGATCCTCATTCCTTCCAAATCTGCAGGCGTATGCACCTCTACCCTTTCAACGAATTGTAGGCTGTTAGGTGTATTCTCAAATAGAAATAAAGGCTTAAAGCCTTCGAATTCCGCCTGCATTTCCGGGAATTTCTCGTACAGTCCTTGCCACAATCTGGTTTTGGCCATGTAGTCTTCAAAAGGTGGTAAATCTAAACCAGGTTGCAAAAGCACGGAATGTAGCGAGAGCTGAGGATTAAAAAGCGTATTCACTTGGCCTATATCACAAATGCCACCGAGTAGACTGTCAATTTGATCCATAGGACCCACCAAAGAGGACGCAGGATAGATGGTGATTTTAACCCTGCCCTGAGTCTGCTCTTCGATTCTCCTAGCCCAATTATCAAATTGTATTCCTCCTCCTCCAGTGGGGGGCGTTTGGTGAGCGAAACTAAGCTCAATTACCTCAGGCGGCTCTGTCGTTGGTGCCGCAGTGGGTGTTGTAGGCTCTGGCCCTGGCCCTGGCTCTGGCTCTGGCGCTGGCGTGGGGCAGGCTACAAAAAACAATGTCACCACCAGCAAACTGACGATAAAGAGATTAAAAACTAAATACTTTTTATACTTATTCAACTATTATACCTCCTTTGTTTATTCATAGCTGTTCTGCTACATTGGTCTTATCGCATTCTACCTCCTTCACGTCTTAAAAATTCACGTGCCGTGGAGAAAAACTTTTTCAGTGTACTGCTTTGAAATCGCTGGTATTTGCCTGCGGTTTTACCTTTAATCCCTTCATTTTAAGTTCATTTATAACTT
>CAZCKW010000132.1:0-2691 GCA_964499375.1 uncultured Dehalococcoidales bacterium | reverse complement strand
GGGTTGATGCCATAGAAGCCCAGCTTTATCTCAGCGAAAGGCACCCCCAGGGCGCATGCCGCTACTATGTGTGCTGCCTCATGGACTACCACCGAAATCGCGGCAACAGATATGAGATACAGAACTATATGGACCGATGTGCGTCTGCTCATTTTCAATTTCATTTCACTAATCCAGCTTTACAGTGCGTACCAGGTCCGATTTACTACCGTTATGGTTATCGTCAATGCCAAACCCCAGGTGGCGTTTATTCCTGCCATTTATCATTGAGATAGCGCGGTCAACATCATCCCTGCTAAGTTCCAGGTATGGCGATTGTGCGCCAGGCGATTCGTCCGGGTATTCTATAGCCAGACTGTAAATAACCTCCTGCAACTGAGCAGGGGTGCAGTGTTCCGACCTGCGTGCGATGTAATCCCGGGTGGGTTCATCTACAGGTATTTTCCGACACAGCAAGCCGATTAATTCCCTCCGTTCTTCCAGTGACGGTAGGGGGATCTTCACCACGCGGTCAAACCGTGAGGGACGCTGGCTTATAGCCCTATCCAGCGTCTCCAGGTTATTGGTGGTAGCTACGGTTACAATTTCATGCTTATCCTCAACTCCGTCGAGTACACTGAGTAGCGAAAGTAATGCGGGGCCATGCTGGTAGTGATACTCTTCTCTATTCAGCCCTATCAGGTCTATATCCTCGATGAACACGATATACGGGCTGAGGTCTTGAGCCATCTCATAAAGCTCGGTAATATAATCATCATCGCTCAAACCGTAAGCATTGGTAGTGATGCAGGTTACTCCATCGGACTCTGCCATCAGGGCTTTGCAGATTACCGTTTTCCCCGTGCCCGGCTCGCCTGCCAGCAGAACGCCTCTTTTATTAGGTATGCCGTATTCCGCCCAGCGGTCCCTGTTGTTCAGGAAATTGATGGTATTAGCCCTGACTTCCCTCTTAATTGCCGGATCAAGTATGATAGTATCCCACGACTTATCCCTGATGTTGAGAAAGTGAATTCGCCCACCAAACTCAATTTTTTTACCCCGGTAGAAGTTTTGCTGGCGTGCAATGCCATTAACTTCATAGATAAATCTGTCTATCTCCTCTCTTCTTTTAGCCGGACCTTCTACCTGGACCGAATTCCTCCAGCGCAGGTTTATGTCCACGGTAATTATTAAACGGCTACCGCCCTGCTCTACAAGTAGCTGCCCATCCATCAACAGATTCTCATACTTTTCGCAGTCAGTGCTCACATCTATATATACCGGTTTGCTGCCGTGGTAGCCGAGTGCCCTTAGCACCTTCCATCCCTCTTTCTCAATGTGGCGCTGGAGTGCCCAGGTCAGCAGCTCACCATAATATCTTGGCAGTATGACTACCGCATTTGCCCGATTGCCTCCGCCCAGAAAATTCTCGATAGCATCTTTATTTTTACTCTGTAGCCTTTCATGTCTCCTGGCAAACCGGTCATGCATAGCAGGCTCTTCGAACTCCTCATCACCTTCCTCTTGCATAGCATCCATCAAACGTTCTTCCGTGCTCGTTTTCATTCACATCCCTCCCTGTCCATTTTAATTATAAATAGAATCAGGATAGCACGGGCCTGTGACGACTGTCTGTCACAAATCTGGCTGGATTTTTATTTTTTATGTATATCGATAGGACCAGCTGTTATAATGAAATAGATTTGACCAGGTCAGGGATAGTGAGTTGAATAAGGCTGACAGGCCGAAAAAGACAGACCGAGCGGCGCGCTTGCTAAAACTAGAGCACCTGCTCTACCAGAACCCCAGGGGATTGACGGTGGAAGACATCGCCGACCTGTGCAAAGTTACCAAAAGAACTACATACCGTGATTTGGTTGCACTGGGGACTGAAATGGAAGTGCCCATCTGGGAGAAAGGTACCAGGCGCGGTCTGGTAGAAGGTTATCTTCTCCCCCCTATCCACTTTACCCTACCCGAGGCGTTGATTGTTTTTCTCGCTGCCCGGCTTATGCTCAGCTACGCCCATCGCTATGACCCAAACATTGCATCAACCTTCACCAAGCTCAACTCCATTGTCCCGATACCGTTGAGAGAGCAAATTCAAAAGACCATGGAGTGGATGGAGAACCTACCAAAGGACGACAGGTATTTGCGTACACTGGCGACCCTGGCTGAGGCATGGATATCCCGGCGACGAGTTAAGATAGTCTACCGGGCACTGGAGGCAGAGAAGACAACTGAACGTATAATAGAGCCATATTTTATCGAGCCAGCAGCGGCAGGGCATTCCAGCTATGTTATTGCCTATTGCCACCATGTCCATAAAATGCGCACCTTCAAAATAGAGCGCATAGAAAGCATAGAACCCACCCTGGAGAATTATGTTATACCGGCTGACTTTGATGCCAATGAGTTTTTGGGTTCTTCCTGGGGCATTACCGTTTATGGCGAGGTCAAGACGGTTAAGCTAAGGTTCGCCACTGAAATAGCCAGGATAATGGAGGAGACGGTATGGCATTCCTCACAGGTGGTGGAGAGACAAAAGGATGGCTCGGTGATACTGACACTGAAGGTGACCGTTACCGACGAACTCTGTTTCTGGATACTGAACTGGGGAGAAAAAGTAAAGGTACTGGAACCAGAGGAACTCCGCCAGGATATTATCAAGACGGCTAAAGCCATGCTGGAGGTTTACAGGGAAAAGCAGGA